>JAYVAS010000498.1:0-7757 GCA_043750895.1 Pseudomonadota bacterium | reverse complement strand
CTGTATCAGCGGGGATCGTGGGCGGAGGACACGCGCTGGGACGACTGGCTGCTCACCCAGGTCCCGGCCGAGTAGGCGCGGCCCCGACGAAGTCGACGTCTCCGACCGGCGGGAGCCACCCCGCCGCCGCGCCGCGGCGCAGCAACTCCTGTACGCCCCGGCGTCCGTCGTCCCCGTAGTCCAGGGTGTCGGCGTTGGCGTAGAGCGCAAGGTAGGCGTCCACCTGGGCAGGGCTCTTCAGGGCGGTGCCGCCAGCGAGGAGCCACGCGATGGCGTCGTCCCGGTGGTCCAGGGCGTGGGCGATGGAGGCCCGCAACACCCGGTCGGCCCGGGTGAGGACCTCGGCCGGGAGGCCGCGGCGGATGACGTTGCCGCCCAGGGGGAGGGGGAGGGCGGTCTGTCCGTGCCACCACGCGCCGATGTCCAGGCGATGCTCGAAGCCGCGGTCGCCGTAGGTGAGCCGGCCCTCGTGGATCAGCAGGGCGGCGTCGACCTCGTCGCGGTCGAGCGCGTCGAAGACCCGGGTCATGGGGACGATGGGGATCACCACCGGCTCGAAGCGGGTGATGAGCCGCAGCACCAGGCAGGCGGTGGTGGTGAGCCCGGGAACCGCGATGCGGAGGCCGGTCAGGTCCAGGGCGCGACCCGGCTTCGCGACCACCACCGGGCCGTAGTTTCGGCCCACGGAGCCCCCGTGGTTGAGGAGCCGGTACGCCGCGGCCACCTTGGGGTAGTGGGCGATGGAGATGGCGGTCACGTCGGGGCCGTCGCCCACCGCCATCTGGTTGAGCAGATCGGTGTCGCGGGTGGTCAGGGTGAAGGTGAGGCCATCGGTGTCGATGAGGCCCAGCTCGATGGCCCGGAACATGAACCGGTCGTCGGCGTCGGGGGAGATCGCGCAGGTCAGATTCACGGGGGGACTCCGGCCGGGGCCATGCCGGTCAGGGCGCGGAGACCAGCTTCTTGTTGGTGTCGCGCAGGCGCTGGCCCATGACCTTCAGCAGCTTCCACAGGAGCTGGTTGCCGAGCTCCGGCTCCCGGCGGCAGAACTCCTCCAGGGCGTCCCCGGTCATGCTGATGGCGCTGCCGAAGGTGGCCGCGATGACCGAGGCCGACCGGGGCTGCCCGTCGATCAGCGAGAGCTCGCCGAAGTGTTCGCCGGGGCCGAGCCGCGCCAGCTCGAGCCCGTTGCGGCCCACGGAGACCTGGCCCTCCAGGACCAGGTACATGCCGCGCTCGGCGGACTCCTGCTCCACCAGGACGTCCCCCGGGGCGAAGTAGTGTTCGCGCATGATGCGGCCCACCTGCAAGCGGGCCGGGTAGGGCATGTCCTCGAAGAGGAAGAGGCTCTCGAGCACGTTGGCGCGCGCGACGGCCTCGTCCACGCGCCCCCCGCCCTCGGGGTCGCAGAGGATGACGGTGATGTTGTCGGGGCCGCCCCGATCGAGCGCGGATTGGACCAGCTGCTCGGCGGCGCTCTCCAGGTCGGCGCCGGAGCCCTGCTCGGCGAGGAGGTGCTCGCCCACCACGTCGGAGAGCCCGTCGGAGCAGAGGAGGAAACGATCGCCCGGGAGGACGTCCACCGTGGCCAGGGAGGGCTGGACGGTGGGGTAGAGCCCGACCGCGCGGGTGATGACGTGCCGATGGCGGGAGGCGCGGGCTTCGGCGAGGGTCATCTTGCCGGAGCGCACCAGCTCGTTGACCATCGAGTGGTCCTCGGTGAGCTGCCGTAGCTCCCCGTTTCGCACCAGGTAGCCGCGGGAGTCCCCCACGTGGGCGATGAAGCCGGTGCCGTGCCCGAACACCATCGCCACCACGGTGGTGGTCATCCCGGTGCGGCCTTCGGTCTCGGCCGTCTCGTAGATGCCGCGGCTCGCCTGCTGCAGCACGTCGTCCATGGCGACCAGCACGGCGTTCCGCGTCTCCAGATCGGGGCGGGCGCTGTGCGCCGCGAGCCGATCGCGGAGCATCGGGGACGACCGCCGGAAGGCGTCGATGCAGAGCGCTGACGCCACCTCGCCGCACGCGCGTCCGCCCACACCGTCGGCGACGACGTACACGCCGAAGTCGGCGAGGGCCAGCAGGGCGTCCTCGTTGTGGGTCCGCTTCTTGCCCGGGTCGGTGCGGGCGGCGAACTTCTGCATCACGATCTCCGAGGTGGCCACGTAGCACGGGGCGGCGCCGGGAGGCCACGCCGTCCGGGGTCAGGGGAAATTCTGCGTTTAGTGTTGACTAAACGATTCAGCGGAGTAGGTGCGTTCGCGGAGCTGCGATGGTCGACCCCGTGCACTTGAGCGAAGGCGAGCGACGCTTCGTGGAGGCGGTGGGGCAGCACGTGGAGCTGTTCGGCCTCCCGCGTATTGCGGGCCGGACCTTCGCGTTGATGATGGTCGCGCCGCGTCCGCTGGCGCTGGAGGAGATCGCGGTCTTGCTCAAGGTGAGCCGGGCCTCGGTCAGCATCAACACCCGGATCGGCATCGCCACCGGCGTGATCGAGCTCCACTCCGAGCCCGGGGATCGTCGCAAGTACTACCGGTTCTCCGAGCACGCCTTCGAGCACCGCATCGAGCTGCTCAACCGCTACGTCAACGGCATCCGCCGCATCCTGACCGAGGGCGTCGCCGGCCTCGCTGCCGACAACCACCAGGGCCGGCAGCGTCTCGAGCTCTTCCAGGGGTTGGTCAGCACCCTCGCGGTGAAGATGAACGAGGTCTTCCCCGTGCTCCTCGAACAAATCCAGCAGAAGAGGTCGTCATGACACCTGTAGACGCCGAGCTCTCCGGCTACGCCGAGGTGCGCTTCAGCTACCAGGCCGGGGTCGACGACGTCCCCTGGGCCCTCATCGAGCGGGTCCGTCCGCGCTTCACCGTCACTCCCTCGGACCGCGTGTCCGCGGAGGTCGTGGTCGAGGGCGCGCTCTCCCAGGGGCGCGACGCCAGCTCGGTGATCCTGGACAAGCTGCTCGCCTCGGACCTCGGCCCGGTCCTCGAGAACGGCGGCTGCACCTTCTACGATCGCGGCGACGCCTACGCCGGGAGCACCGGCTACCTCTCGGTGGAGCGGCTGCACGTGGACTTCACGTTGCCGGCGCTCGACATCAAGATCGGGCGTCAGTCGCTCCGGTGGGGGAGCGGCCTGGCCTTCCACCCCACCGACCTCTACGCGGAGGTCCTCCTGCAGGAGCCCTGGCGCGAAGCGCGCGGGGTCAACGCGGTCCGCGCCGACATCCCGGTGGGTGACAGCCAGATCACCGCCGTGGTCGCCATCGACGATGATCTCTCCGATTTCTACGCCGATACTCCATCCGTTCCCACTGTCTCCGGCGCGGTGAAGGCCACGCTCCGCGCCCTCGAGACGGACTGGTCGGCGATCGGCCAGGTCACGAGCGATGGGGATTGGTTCGCGGGGGCGGACCTGCGCGGCACGCTCGGCGTGGGCTGGTGGGTGGAAGGGGGCTGGCACGGCGGCGCGGCCGCGCCCGAGGTCGTGGTCGGGATCGACTACTCCTTCCCGATCCTCAACCGCTTCTACCTGGCCGCCGAGTACCGCTACGACGGCACCGGCTCGGCGCCCGAGGACTACGACTACTCGGCCCGGTACTCCGGGGACGCCGCCCCCTTCGAGTGCGACTTCCTCACCGGATCCAACACCGAGCCCCGCACCACGCTGGGCGTGCACTACGTCGACCAGGTCACGTCGATCCAGTTCACCGAGGACATCGGGCTCACCAACTCGGTGATCGTGAACCTGCAGGACGGCACCGGCCTCCTCGTCCCCGACGTGTACTACAACATCGGCTCGCGGATCGCGGTGCACGCCGGCGCGCAGATCCCGGTGGGCAGGGACGGCGAGTTCCGCCCCGACGACGCCAACCTCGTCTACTCCGTGGGCACGGCCCAGGCCGATCTCTCCGGCATCTACCCCGACGCCACCCTCTTCGGGTGGCTCCGTTACAGCTTCTAGGAGTCCACATGGCCGTGTTGTGCGAGCTGATCGGTGTCGAGAAGACCTACCCCATGGGCGATCTCGTCGTGCAGGCGCTCAAGGGGGTCACGGTGTCGGTCGACGCCGGTGAGTTCACCGCTTTCGCGGGTCCGTCGGGGTCCGGGAAGTCCACGTGCCTCAACCTGATCGGCTGTCTGGATCGCCCCAGCAAGGGCTCGGTGCGGGTGGAAGGAAAGGACGTCGCGGCGATGAGCGACGCCGCCTTGGGTGAGCTGCGCGCGAAGCGGATCGGGTTCATCTTTCAGAGCTTCAACCTGATTCCGGTGCTGACCGCCTTCGAGAACGTCGAGCTTGCGCTCCGGCTCGCGGGGATCGCCGAGGATCGTCAGGCGCGGGTGGAGAAGGCGCTCGTGGACGTGGGGCTCAAGGACTACATGAACCGCCGCCCCTCGCAGCTCTCCGGCGGGCAGCAGCAGCGCGTCGCGATCGCGCGGGCGCTGGTCAAGAACCCGGCGCTCATCATCGCCGACGAACCGACCGCCAACCTCGACTCCCAGAACGGCGCCGCCATCCTCGACCTCATGCGCGAGATGAACGAGCGGGACCGGGCCACCTTCTTGTTCTCCACCCACGACCGCCTGGTCATGGACCGCGTACGTCGGGTGATCCGCCTGAGCGACGGCGCCGTGGTCTCCGATGGCCCCACGGGGGGCGCGCTGTGATCTTCCTCTTCCAGCTCGCGTTGCGAAACCTGTTCCGCAACACGCGGCGGTCGGTGATCACCGCGATGACGGTGACCTTCGGCGTCGCCCTGCAGATCCTCGGTTGGGGCCTCATCGACGGGCTCGACGAGAACTTCCTGCGCGCCGTCCGGAACACCACCACGGGCGACGTGCTCCTGCGGCCCGACGCCTACCCCACCGACGGCCTGACCTACCCCCTCGAAGACACGAAGCTCCCCGCCGACTTCGCCGGGAGGGTGGAGGGCATCGCCGCCCCGCGCACCCAGTTCCTCGGTCGCATCGTCAAGGGGGCCGAGGCCTCGCGGGTCCTCGGCATCAGCTACGACGCGGTCCAGGACCCCCTGGTCTTCCCCCGGGAGAACTTCACCATCGAAGGTGCCTGGCCGTCGGGGGAGGCCGACGAGGTGGTCCTCGGGAGCGGGATGGCGAGCCTGATCGACGCCAAGGTTGGGGACACCGTGGTCATCCAGACCCGCACCGTGGACGGCGCCCAGAACGCCTACGGCTACACCGTCGCCGGCATCGTCCACACCGACAACAACGGCCTCGACAACAACGGCGCGTGGCTCGACAGCCGGGTCGCGGCGCGGCTGCTGTCGCTGGGGGAGCGGCGGTCCCACATCGCGTTCAAGCTGCCCTACGGCGCCGACCGGGTGGCGGCCAAGGCCGCGCTGAGCGGCCAGGGCTGGACCGCCACCACCACCGAAGAGGAAGCGGCCGACATGTTGGCCATCAACACCATCCGCCGGGTCGCCCTGGCCATCGTGGTGGTGATCATCATGATCATCGCGGCGCTGGGCATCGCGAACACGGTGATCATGGCGGCCTACGAGCGGGTGCGGGAGATCGGCACCCTGCTCTCGCTCGGCATGCGCAAGCGGGATGTGAGCGCGATGTTCCTCCTCGAAGGCCTGGTCCTCGGGGTGTGCGCCGGGCTGGTCGGGTCCGCCATGGGCGTGGCCGCGGTGATCTACTGGGAGCTCCATCCCATCGAGCTGCCGGCCGAGGGCCTCAAGGCCGGGCGGGACATGGCCATCTCCGCGTTCATCTACGCCAAGTTCACGTGGCCACCGGTGTTCGTGGCGCTCGGCTTCTCGGCCTTCATCGCCGTCCTCGCGTCGGTGTGGCCGGCGCGCTGGGCGGCGAACCAGAACCCCGCTGACGCCGTCCGGGCGGACTAGGAGCACCCATGCTGATCGTCCAGCTCGCCCTGCGCAACGTACGCCGCAACACCCGGCGCTCCTTCCTCACCGCCCTGATGATCACCGCCGGCACGGCGTTGCTCATCATCGGGATGAGCTGGGTGAATGGCGTGTTGGGAAACGCGCTCGAGAAGGGCGCCGCGTACTCGGGTCACATCCGGGTGGTCACCCCCAAGTTCGCGCTCAAGGAGCAGTTGTTCCCCATCGAAGAGAACATGGCCGAGACGGATCGCCTGGTCGCGGCCATCGCCGAGGTGCCCGGCGTGGTGGCGGTCTACCCGCGCATCCAGCTCCCGGTGACGGTCACCGCCAACGAGGAGATCGGCGAGAACTTCGCGTTGATCCAGGGCGCGCCCACCGCGTGGATGACCGAGGTCCTGAAGCTGGACCAACACCTCGTGGAGGGGCGGATGCCCGCCGCCGACGACGAGGCCATCATCGGCCTCACCGTCGCCGAACAGACGGGCGGCAAGGTGGGCGGCGAGCTTGTCACGCTTGGTCAGACCCAAGACGGATCCATGTCTCCCGCACGTTTCAAGATCGTGGGCACGTACGACCTCGGCTCCTCGAACCAGAACCGCATCATCTTCAGCACGCTGGAGAAGGCGCGGTACATCGCGGACATCCCCGACGGTGCCACGGAGATCCTCGTCTACACCGCGGACCGCGAGGTGGCGGTGCCGGTGGCGGCCGCCGTGAACGCGCGGACCGAGCTCGCGGGCCTCGAGGTCCGCGCCTGGTCGGAGCGTTCGCCGTGGAGCGGCTTCATGGGCGTGCTCAACGCGGTCAAGTACATCACCACCGGGGTCGTGGTGTTCATCACCGCGCTCGGCGTGTTCAACACCATGTTGATGAGCGTCATGGAGCGCACCGCCGAGATCGGTGTGCTCCGGGCGATGGGCCTGAAGACGGTCCCCACCGTCGCCATGTTCGTGGTGGAGGCGTTCGGGATCGCCACCGTGGGCGGCCTGCTCGGCGCGGCGATCGGCGGCACGCTCTCCTTGGTGTGGTTGGAGCGCATGGGCATCAACCTCGGGGGCGCCGTGAAGGGCCTGCCCAGCGAGATCCCCATCAACGCCATCGTGTACGGCGACCTCACCGTCGATCACCTCGTCACCGCCTTCCTCCTCGGCCTCCTGATGGCGCTCGCCGGCGCCATCCTCCCCGCCATCCGTGCCACCCGCATCCAGCCCGTCGAGGCCATGCGCACCCGTCGTTAGGAGTCTCTGATGCGTTTCCTGCTCGCCACCGTGTTCTCGCTCGTCGCCGCCGCTCCCGCGTGGGCCATCACCGTCCCCGAGATCCTCGCCAAGGTGGACGCCAATCTCACGTACGACACCCGGGAGACGACCATCACCATGACCGTCACCAAGGCGGACCGCGTGAAGTCGTACACCATGCACAGCTACGGCCGCGGCGCCGACGAAGGTGCGGTCGAGTACCTCGAGCCCGCGCGTGACAAGGGCACCAAGATGTACCGGAAGGCCGACGAGCTGTGGATGTACCTCCCGGCCGTCGAGAAGGTGCAGAAGATCTCGGGGCACATGATCCGGGACCGCATGATGGGCTCCGACATGTCCTACGAGGACATGATGCAGGCCCAGAAGTGGCACGAGCTCTACACCGGCACCCTCGTCGGCGAGGAGGCCTGCGGCGCCGGGAAGTGCTGGAAGATCGACATGAAGGCGAAGTCGCCCGAGGTCAGCTACCCCCGCCGGGTGATCCTCGTCGACCAGGCCAACTACGTGCCGGTCCGGCAGGAGCTCTACGCGCTGTCGGGCATGCTCCTGAAGACCTGGGAGATGAGCGACCCCAAGGCCATCGCCGGGCGCAACTTCCCGATGACGATGGTGATCCAGGACATGGT
>JAYVAS010000497.1:0-5825 GCA_043750895.1 Pseudomonadota bacterium | reverse complement strand
TCTATCGCGCTCGCGCGATAGACTCCCGGCCGTGTTCGTCCTCCTCCTGGCATGTTGGTCACCGGATCCGGTCGCCGCGCCCGTTCAGCTGCCCGAGCTCGACCCGATCCTCTCGGGGGCGGCCACCGAGGCGACGGGCGGCGTCGAGGACACCGACCCGGCGGCCGACGACACCGACACCGACGGCGACACCGACGCCGGCGACGACACCGACGCGCCCGTCCTGCCCCCCTTCGATGCCTACCCGGCCACGACCACCTCGGCTCCCGTGACCATCGTCGACGACTACGGCAAGCCGCTCGTGGTGATCCAGGGCTCCGGGGTCGCCGTCACCGTCCTGGGCGAGGAGCCGATCCGCAAGCGGGTCCTGTGCACGGGGTGCCCGGCGGTGGTGGAGGGATGGGTGCAGCCGTCGGTGGTCACCGAGCGGAAGAAGTAGGCCCCGCGCTCAAGCCACCCCGCCGGTGGCCGATCTGATACCGACTGGTCAGATTTTGCTTGGCGCCACCGAACATCCGAGGCACGCTACGTCATGCACACGTTCGAACATGCCCTGATGGGCTTCATCGGCACCTGTGTGATCCTGGCCTGGGCCATGCACGAGATCGTGCACCACCACGAGGTAGCCCGGGGCGATCCGGGCTAGACCTCGCGGATGTCGCTCGTCGCCTGGTCCATCGAAGGCAACCGCCAGAAGCTCGACGGCGGGGCCATGTACGGAAACGCCCCGCGCCCCATGTGGGAGCGGTGGTCTCCCCCGGACGATCACCACCGCATCGATCTGGCCTGCCGGTGCCTGCTGGTGCGCGAGGAGGGCCGGTGGATCCTCCTCGAGGCGGGCATCGGCGCGTTCTTCGCCCCCGAGCTGAGAGACCGCTACGGCGTCACCGAGGAGCGGCACGTGCTGCTCGACTCCCTCGCCGCCGTGGGCCTCACCGACGCCGACATCGATGTCGTGGTGCTCTCGCACCTGCACTTCGACCACGCGGGCGGGCTGCTCTCCCGGTACGAGGACGGGCCCCTCCGGCTGTTGTTTCCCCGCGCCACCTTCGTGGTCGGCACCGACGCCTGGGCCCGCGCGGAGACGCCCCACACCCGCGACCGGGCCAGCTTCATCCCGGCGCTCAACGCCGCCCTGGCCGCGTCCGGTCGCCTGGTCCGGGTCGAAGGACCCAGCCACCCCCTGCTCCCCGGGTGGCGCTTTCACCGCTCCGAAGGCCACACGCCCGGGTTGCTCCTCGCCGAGCTCCCCGGGGAGGAAGGTCCCGTGGTCTTCGCCGCCGACCTGATCCCGGGTCGGCCCTGGGTGCACCTGCCGATCACCATGGGCTACGACCGGTTCCCGGAGCGGCTCATCGAAGAGAAGCAGGCCCTGCTCGCAGACCTCCGCGCGCGCGGCGGGCGGCTCTACTTCACCCACGATCCGCACACCGCGCTGGCCACCGTGACCATGGACGACAAGGGCAGGTACACGACCCACACGCCCCGCGACACCCTCGTCGCCGCCCCCCTGTGACGGTTTAGAGGGCGTTGGTGCTGCTCCTCGCCGGCCTGTCCCTCGCCGCTCCTTCCGTCGCCGCCCTCGGCGTCCACGGCGGGCTGGATGTGGGATGGCTCGTCGGTGGCAACGGGGCCGGCTACCGATCCGGCTTCGGCGAACGACTCGCCGTCGGCTACTCCCTCACCTCCACCACCGAGATCCTGCTGGCCCTCGACCACGCCCACTACATTCTCGACGACGCGAGCGCCTACTTCGTCGATCCCGCGACGCCACCCGAGGCGTTGGGTGGCGGTCGGGACGTGATCGGCCTCGGGGCCGGGCTCAGGGTGCGCTTCGACCTCGGCGGCGCCCCTTCCACGACCGCCGGTCGGATTCGCACCAGCCCCTACGCGCGGTTCGAGGCCGGCATGGCGTACACCCGGACCGCGGTGCAGGCGGCAGGGTTCGACGGAATGGTGCTCATCCGATCGGGATCGACGCTCCCGCGCCTCACCATCAGCCTCGGCGCCGAGGTGCGAACCGGCGCCCGGGTCTCGGTCTTGCCGCACCTCGACACCACCGCGGTGATCGCCGCCGACGAGAGCGAGGTCGGGGCCGTGCCCACCTGGGGCGCCGAGGTGCGCGTCGCGCCCGGCATCGACGTCCGGGTGGGTTTCTGATGGCGTCCCCCTGGTCCGTCCTCCTCCAGGCCCTCGGCGAGCGTCTCGACGAAGACCTGCTCCCGGCCGTGTACGAGGCGGCCTCGGTGCCGACCGCCGACATCCGGCAGTTCTTCCGGGACAACGGGCTCGCCCACCTCGACCCGGAGGCCGGCCTCAGCCCGGGTCTGCCCGAGCTCGAAGCCTCCGCCGCGCGCGTCATCAGCACCGCGCGCGGTCGTGCCGCCGCGCTGGGCGCCGTGGGTGGGCTCGCCGGCGCTTTCGCCATCCCCCCGGAGGTCCTCGCCTCCCTGGTCCAGACGCTCCGCCTGGCCCAGCGCCTCGGCGTCCTCTACGGGTTCGACCCCGAGACGGACACCGGCAAGCTGGTGATGTGGCGCGCCATCGCGGCCGGCTACGACATCACCCTGCCCACCCAGGGGCCGATCGGCCTGAAGGTGCGGGATCTACCCGACGTGCTGCGGAACCAGGTCCCGGCCACCCAGCAGGCGAGCGGGTGGCTGGCCCGACAGGTGGTCACGCGTTCGGCGATGAGCGTCGCCAACCGGGTCACCCGGCTGATCCCCGGGCTGGGCGCCGGCATCGCCGCTTGGGGTGCCCAACGACGGATCGACACCATGGGCCAGCGCATGGCGGCCGTGTACGCGCGCGCCTGCAACGACACCGCCTTCGACGTCGAAGACGAGGTACTCGCCGTCGAGGTCGGTTAGCGTCGACGGTCATGGTGATCCTCGGCATCTCGGACGGGCGCGACTCCGCAGCGGCGCTGGTGGTGGACGGCGCGCTGGTGGGGGCGATCGAGCAGGAGCGCCTCGACCGCAAACGCCACTCCGGGGCCTTTCCATCGGCGGCCATCGACTGCGTGCTCGACCTGGGCGGGATCCGCGCCCGGGACGTGGACCGGGTGGTGCTCGGCGGCGCCAGTCGGCCGGGCCTCCCGTCCGGGGTCGCCGCCGCGCTCCGCCGCACCGGCATGCACATGGTGGGCTACGAGCTGGTGCGCCGGCAGCTCGCCCCCCGCCTCCTCGCCGACGGCTACACACGCGCCACCGTCGAGGTCGTCGAGCACGACCGCGCCCAGGTGAGCGCCGCCTACCGCACCCAGCCCCGGGAAACGGCCCTGATCGTCCTCATCGACGCCGCGGCCGACGGCGCCTCGGTGTCGGTCGATCTCGCGCGGGGCGGCCAGATCAACCGGGTCTTCCTGCAGAGCACCCTGGCCACCCTCCCCGGCGTGCCCGCGCGCGTCGCGTTGCCCCTCGGCTGCGACGCCGCGGTGTTGGGTGGGCTGGTCCGCCGTGGCACCGCGCCCACCGCCATCGTCGAGGCCCTGCGCACCCTGATCGGGTTCGACGGGAACGCGCTGCGCGCCCAGCGGCTGGGACGTGGTCCCGACGCCTTCGCCGCGCTCGCCCAGCGGGTGGCGCCCGAGGTCTTCGCCGCCGCCGCGATGGAAGTGGTGGAGGACACCGTCGCCGAGCTGGTCACCACCTTCGTCAACCGTACCGGCGTCCACACCGTGGTCCTCGCCGGCACCCTCTTCCTCGATCTCCGCCTCGCCGACCGGATCGCGGCGCTGCCCGAGGTCACCGAGCTGCACGTGTGCCCCGGACCGGGCGGTGCGGCCGCCGCCTTGGGGGCCGCGCTGGGCGCCGCCGGCACCGCACCCACGGCCATCTCACTCGCCCTCGGTCCCGCGTTCGACGCCGATGCCTGCTACCGCGCCCTCTCCAACGCCAGCCTGCCCCGTGACAAGGTGGACGAACCCGATCGGGTCGCGGCGGAGGCCATCCGCGCCGGTCGGATCGTCGCGCGATTCAGCGGCCGTACCCCCTTCGGCCCGGCCGCCCTCGGGCTGCGTTCGCTGCTGTTCGACCCGGCGCTTTCAGGGCGGGTCGCCGCCGCCAAACGTCGCCCGGGCGCCCTGCGTTTCCGCACCGTCGCCGCCACGGACCCGTCCCTCGGCGCGCTGGTCCGCGCCACCGGGCTGACGGAGATCGCCGAGACCAGCATGAACCCGAGCGGCGAGCCCACTCCGTCGTCTCCGGTCGACGCCATCCGCGCGTTTCGGGCGCTAAACGCGGACCTCTTGCTGCTCGGGCCCTACCGGGTGGAGGCGACCGCCGGCTCCGCCCGCCAGAAGGAGCCGAAGCCCACCCAGAGCTCCCCGGCCAGGTAGCGGGTGCGCCGGGAATCGGTGGGCCGCCGCGCCCGCAGGGCGTCGTTCCACACCTCGCCGGTGGGTCCGCGCGCGTCCTCGGGATGGCGCAGGTTCATCCGGATGCGCACCACCCCGGCGCTGCCGAGGTGGATCAGGGTGATGGTGCCGTCCGGAGCGACCGACTCCACCAGGGCCGAGTGAGACAGCGGGTCGTTCAGCCGACCGTCGTTGTCGCGGTCATAGGTGTCGTCGAAGAACGCCACGTCCCCCGGTTGGGGCAGGTGCCGGCGATGGAGCACGCGCTGCTCCCGCGCCGTCGCGAACAGCATCGCCGAGCTGCCCTTCTGCGGCACGCCGGCGGCGGCGAGGCTCGCCTCGACGAGGCCGGAGCAGTCGAAGCGGTAGGTCTCCCCGGCCACCACGAGCCGGGGCCGGCCGACGAAGCCCTGCGCCGCGGCGACGGCGGCCTGCTGCGGGTTCCTGGGCACCGGCGGGGGCGCGGTGGCGACCGCGGCTGTCCGTGGGGGGCGCCGCTCAGAGACGGGTGCGTCGACCAGCGCCGAGACCGGGCCCGGGTAGAGGTGCGCGCAGCCGGCGAGGAGGAAGAACACCACGGCAGTCTAACACCAGGGTTGACACGACAAGGGACGAGGTCAGAACGCCTGTTCGAAATCGATGAACACCTGAAGGCCGGAGGCGTCCAGGCCCTCCGTCCACAGCGGCGTGGACACGTTGACCCCGAACAGGGTCGGACGCACGCCGAACCCGTCGAACACACCGTGGACCCCGAGTGTTCCGCCCACGGCGGCATACCGTTGGCCGTCCCGCCACACCGCCCCCGCTTCCACGCCGGGGGCGAGCTGCAGCTCGGTGAGCCACATGAGGCCCAGGACCGGCACCGACCCGTACCGGAGCGCCGCGACCCGGGCCTCGACGTTCCCGATCACCCGCTCGTTGCCGACGACGGCGCGCTCGCTGATCGAGCGCAGGTCGTCCCCCCCACCGAGGGTGAGCAGGCGATGCTCCACATCCCCGCTGGCCCAGCCGCCCTTGCCCCGCAGCGCGACCACGAAGCGCGGGTGCACGGGCACCAGGAGCACGCCCCCCGCGCCGGCCGAGGCCCAGGCCTCATTGCTCCCGGGGATGATCCCGCCGCCCCCGGACACGCCGATACGATGCCCCCGGAGGGCGAGGTCCCCCTCCCGGGTGTCCCAGGCGTACCCAGCCGCCCCCCCGAGCGCGACCGCGCCCGCCGTGGTGGGTCGGAACTTGGGGTCGAGGAGCGCCGGCCCCCAACTGAAGAAGATGCGGTGCGTGTGCCGAAGGCGGTCGAGGTTCGGGCCGAGGTAGCGGATGTAGCCGAGCGTCACGCCGACGACGTTCTCCTCGTCGTGCCACAGGCTGCCCCGGTAGTAGTTCCGGGAGTCGCCCTGCCGGCGCAGCACCATGTCGCCGATCAGCTCGAAGGTGCCCTCGGTGAGGGAGAGGTTGTAGAGCCCGCCGG
>JAYVAS010000496.1:0-1519 GCA_043750895.1 Pseudomonadota bacterium | reverse complement strand
GCTGATGGTCCACGCGCGGAAGCACTACGAAAGCGGCGCCCACGTCCTCGGCGGGCTCTCGCTGGGCCTGAGCGAAGGGGCGTCGGCCGCCAGCTGGCGTCTGTTCCTCGGCGGCGGCTTTGGTCGCCTCGGCGAAGCGGCCCCGAAGGACCTCGACCTCGACGGCCTCGTCGACGGGCTGGACGGCTGCCCGAGCGAGCCCGAGACCAAGAACGGGTACAAGGACGAAGACGGCTGCCCCGATCAGCTCGGGACCATCCAGGTGATCGTGCAGCTCGACGGCAAGGAAGTCACCGGCGGCACCACCGCGCTGAAGGCCCCGGACGGCTCCGAGACCCAGGGTTCGGCCCAGTCCCCCGGCGAGCTCATCCCGAACGCCCTCCCCGGCACCGAGTGGTCCGCGTCCGCGACCTACCCGAGCTGCTACGCCGGGACCGGCACCGCGACCGCGGAAGAGGGCAAGACCACCCCGCTCATCGTCACCCTCGCCCCGTTGATGAACAGCAACGTGCGCTTCGAGGTGGTCGACACGCTCGGCAACAAGATCCCGGGCGCCACCGTGGGCTGGGACAAGTCGGACGTGCCCTGCGCGCCCACCGAGTCCATGACCCTCGCGGACGGCTCCGGCGCGCAGAAGGTCGGCGCCGGCAACTTCAAGACCTACGTCACCGCACCCGGCTACGCCACGGTCGTCACCCCGGTGAAGGCCGAGGCGGGCGGCGACCAGCTCGTCCGCATCGTGCTCGAACCCACGCGGGTGAAGGTGACCCAGAACCAGATCCTCATCCTCGAGAAGGTCTACTTCGAGGTCGACAAGGACATCATCAAGACCGAGTCCTACAAGCTCCTCGACGAGGTCGCCGCCACCATCATGGCCCACCCGGAGCTCGGCAAGATCGAGGTCGCGGGCCACACCGACTCGGACGGCGTGGACGCCTACAACCTCGACCTCTCGCAGCGCCGCGTGAACTCGGTCGTGAAGTACCTCGGGGCCAAGGGTCTCGACACCTCGCGCCTCGTGGCCATCGGCTACGGCGAGGCCCGCCCGGTCGCGTCGAACAAGACGAAGACCGGCAAGGCCGAAAACCGCCGCGTCGAGTTCAACATCCTCGGCACGGGCGGCGCCCCCAAGCCCTAGTCGTCCGCGGTGAGCCACGGAGAGGCGCACCCGGTGCGCCTCAAGTCCGCGCTACGCGCCCGATGGACGCCTGGTGACCGGCGCCGATCGTAAGATTACTGTAACCTTCGTTCATCTTCGATCGACGATGATGAACGCTCAGCCATGGTGCCCCGCATGACGCGTCCCCGCGCTCGTTCCCTGCTCGTGCTCCTGTCCCTCGGTACCCTCCCCTCCCTCGCCCGCGCCGAAGGATCGGCCGATATTGGAGCGTCCCAGCGACTGGACCCCCGGACGGCGCTGCGCGTGGACATCATCGACGCCGCTACCGAGACGATGGTGTGGACCGGCGTGGACGTGAACGGGAACGCCGTGGACGTGGTGCTGACGGACACCACGGGG
>JAYVAS010000495.1:0-7079 GCA_043750895.1 Pseudomonadota bacterium | reverse complement strand
TGGGTGTTGACTCCTTCCAGGGCACGGCGACCTCCTCGTCGCCTCCTTGAACCTGTCACCCATGTCTCCGATGAGATCTGTTACCGATGTACCCGAGTCATACCTGTCGCTGTCGCTCTCGATGCCCTCCCCGATGTCGTTTTCGCTGCCCCCCTCGATGCCGTTCTCGATGCCGTTCTCGATGCCGTTCTCGATGTCGTCCTCGTCGTCGCTCTCGATGCCGTTCTCGATGTCCTTCCCGATGTCGTTCTCGATGTCCTTCTCGATGCCGTTCTCGCTGTCGTTCTCGCCGCCGTTCTCGATGTCCCCCTCGGTGTCGATGTCCCCGTAGCCTGCTTCCCAGCGTGCTACCCTCGTCGGATGTTCCTCCTCGCCCTGCTCGGCTTTCTCCCCGTGGACCCCGAGCTTTCCCCGGCCGCCGACGTGCGCCACCTGGATCGGGAGGGCAGCGTGCAGCTTCGGATGGGCGCTCGGCCCGACTGGCGGGCGCTGCGGGAGCGGTGGGGCGGGCGTTGGGCCGCGGTGTGGGACGCTCGCAACGGGAGCCCGCGCTTCCTCTACGCCCCCGGGATCCCGCTTCGGCAGGTCGACGCCCTGGTCTCCGACGTCGCCGCGCTGGCCGGCGTCGACGAGACCGAGCTCACGCTCGACACCGTGCGTGCGCATGGAGACCGCGAGCTGCGCCGCTACACCCGGAGCTGGCACGGGGTGCCGGTGGAGGGGGACGAGGTCGGCGTGGTCGCCGTCAAGGACCGCATCCTCGGCATCTGGGTACGCCTGAGCCCCGTGTACGGGCTCACCGAAATCCCCATGCGCGGCGAGCGGGTCATCGCCCTGCCCGGCCGCGGTCTCCCGGCCCTCGTCTCCCGGCAGGACGCGGCGACCCGCGTGTCCTACCGCGATCGCGACGGCGTCGAGGTCTACGCGTACGACCCCCGCAGCTTCGCGACGGTGAACGTCCGGTACGAGGAGCGCACGGTCGGTGACAGCCTGCTCGACGCCCCGGCCCGCCGGGTCACCGTCACCGACGCCGCGGGCGCCACCGCCGAGACCGACGACGCCGGCTACCACGCGCTGGCGGGCGAGGTGGACATCTGGTTGGACGGCGCCTCGGTCGCCGTGACCGACGCCGGGGCAGCGGTGCACGTCACCGCGGACGCCGACACCACCCTGGTGGCCGACACCGACGTCGCCTACGCCGTCGCCGACGTGCAGCACCACTTCTACGTGGTCTGGGACTGGCTCGAGGCCCGCTGGCCCACCCACGACTGGCTGGCGGAGCGGGTGCCCGCGGACGTGCGCGTCGACGGGAGCTGCAACGCCTACTACACAGGCGGCACCATCAACTTCTACCGAGAGACGCCGGGCTCCTGCAACGACCTCGGGCGCGTCTCCGACGTCGTCTACCACGAGATGGGGCACGGGATTCACGACTACATCCTGGCGATGGGCACCTTCGCCGGGGACGTGTCCGAAGGCTCGGCCGACTTCACTTCGGCCACCCTCTGGGACGACCCCATCGTCGGCCTCGACGCCTGGGGCGAGGGCTCCTACGTCCGCGAGCTGGACACGGACCACTTCTACCCCACCGACGTGGTCGGCCAGGTCCACAACGACGGGCTGATCTGGGGCTCCTTCCTCTGGAACCTGCGCGAGCAGTGGATCACCAGCTACGGCTACGAGACGGGGGTGGAGATGACCGATCTGCTCTTCCTCGGCGCGCTCGAGCAGGGGCCTGCCCTCACCGACCTCTACGAGGCGGTGCTGGTCGCCGACGAAGACAACGGCGACTGGTCCGACGGCACCCCCCACGCCTGCGAATTGAAGGACCTCCTCGACTACCATGGGCTCGGACCCGGCTCGATCGGGGTGGTCACCTTCGATCACACCCCGCTCGGCCCCCAGTCCAGCTTCGCCGCGAGCTACCCGGTCAGCTTCGACCTCTACGACCTGACGCCGGAGTGTTCGGGCTTGGACGTGGACTCGGTCCAGCTCTGGTACACCACCGGCGACAACCCCATCCCGGGGACGGTCATCGCCTCGGGCGGCGCAGACACCGGCGTCGACTCGGGGGGCACCGACTCCGCCGCCAGCGACTCGGGAGACACCGGCGCTCCGCCCGACGCGGTGGCCGACTACTCGGCGTGGACGCAGCTCCCGCTGACGCTCGACGGCGTGACCTGGAGCGGCGAGCTCCCCCGCCAGCTCGCCGGCACCAAGGTGCGCTACTTCATGCAGGCCAGCTCCACCGACGGCGCCGAGACGCTCGCCACCCACGCCGACGACGACCAGAACGCCTACACCTTCTGGGTCGGGGATCGCCACACCATCTGGTGCGAGGACTTCGAGACGGGCGCGGTAGACTTCACCCACGGGGTGGGGATCCTCGGCAACCCGGTCCCGGTGGAGCGCCTGAACGACGAGTGGGTGATCGGCACGCCGTTGGGCGGGAGCGACTGGGACCCGGACGCGCCGGTGAGCGGGGTCGCGATCATGACCACTGCGCTCGACGCCGACTACCGGCGGAACAACGAGCAGTGGCTCCAGGGGCCCGCGGTCGACGTGACCGGCCACGGCCCGATGTTGCTGGTCTCCCAGCAGCGCTGGCTCACGGTGGAGGACGGGCTCTACGATCAGGCCCGTTGGCTGGTGAACGGGAGCGAGGTGTGGCGGAACCCGTCGACGGCCGCCGGCGGAACGGCCCTGCTCGATCTCGGCTGGATCACGCAGGACCTCGAGGCCGAAGACCTGGTGGGGGACGACGGGGCCATCAGCCTCGCCTGGACCCTCTCCAGCGACCAGGGCCTGGAGTTCGGCGGCTGGGCCCTCGACGACGTGTGCATCTACGACCTGGACGACGTGCCCGGGCACTACCGGGTGCGCGACCTCGCCGCGACCGACACCGATCCCCAGGTCACGATCACCTGGTCCCAGCCGTGGATCGCCCCGCTGACGGAGACCATCCTCGTGCGCCGCCTGGACGCCATTCCCTCCGGGCCCGAGGACGGCGTGGTCCTCGACCACGACAAGGCGCCCACGCCCGGCGCTTCCAAGTCCGTGGTCGACCCCGAGATCCTCGAGGGGCAGACCGCCTACTACGCCCTCTTCGCGGCCAACGAGACGATGTACCTGGACGTCGTGGACGGCGAGAACGCCGATATCGGCGGGGTCCCCCTCCCTCCGCCGCCCGACACGGGCGACGACACCGGGACCGTGGACTCCGAGCCGACCGACCCCGGCACCACCGATTCGGTCCCGGTCATCGACAGCCCGGACCCCCCCGAGAAAGAACCGGCGGCCTGCGGGTGCGCGACACGCGGCGGCGGCCACGCGGCGTCGGCGGTGGTGTTCGGGCTCCTTCTCCTCACCACCCGCCGTCGGAAGGGGGCACGATGAGGACCATCGCAAGCTGGAGCGTGTCCGACCTCGGGCTGGGCGGGATGCCGATGTCGATCAAGGGGCGGCCTTCCGAGGCCGAGTCGATCGCGGTGATCCACGCGGCGCTGGACGGCGGGATGACCCTCATCGACACCGCCGACGTCTACTGCATCGATGACGACGACATCGGGCACAACGAGCGCCTCATCGCCAAGGCGCTGAAGGGGCGCCGCGAGCAGGTGGTCGTGGCCACCAAGGGGGGCCTGGAGCGGCCCAAGGGCGCCTGGGTCACCAACGGCCACCCCGGTCACCTGCGCCGCGCCTGCGAGCGTAGCCTGGCGGCGCTCGAGGTCGATCGCATCGACGTCTACCAGCTCCACGCGCCCGACGACCAGGTGTCCCTCGCCGACAGCGTCGGCGCCCTCGCGCGGCTCCGCGAGGAAGGGAAGATCGCTCATGTCGGGCTCTCCAACGTGACCGTCGCCGAGATCGACCAGGCCCGCGCCATCGTCCCGATCGTGAGCGTCCAGAACCGGTGCGGCCCGCTCGACACGAGCCCGTGGGAGGACGGCGTGCTCGCGCATTGCACCCAGCTCGGCATCACCTTCCTGGCCTACTCGCCGGTGAACGGGAGCCGCGGCAAGGGGCAGATCGCCCGGGAGGCCGATCTCGTGGCGATCGGGCGGCAGTACGGGGTGTCACCCTTCCAGGTGGCGCTCGCGTGGCTCTTGGGCAAGAGCCCGGTGATGCTCCCGATCCCGGGCGCCAGCAAGCTGACCAGCGCGACCGACAGCGCGGCCGCGATGCGGCTGACCCTGACCCCGGCGGACATGCGCCGGCTCGACAAGAAGTTCCTCGGTACGGCGGCGTGATGGTGCCGGCGGTGCTGATGGCGCTGGTGGCGACGGTGCAGGCGGGTGCCCCCACGGCGGTGGTGCTGCCCTCCCAGGCCGTCGAGGGCTCGGTGTCGGTGGCCCTCGCACCCGCGGACGCCCTGGCGCGCCTCGCGGATCCCACCTGGGTGCGCAGCGTGGACGCCGGCGGCACGACGGTCACCATCCGGCAGCGGGAGGGCGACTGTGTGGTCGCCGACTACACGAGCCCCTCGACCTTGCTCACGGTCCGCTACACGGTCCGGCAATGCCCCACCGGCCACGGCTACCGCAGCGTGCTCGTCGCCTCCGACACCTTCGCCACCTACGACGCCGAGTGGATCGTCGCCCCCGACCGCACCGGCAGCCTGCTCACCTACCGGATCCAGCTCACGCCGAGCTTCCCGCTCCCGGTCAGCTTCATCACGGGGACGATCCGCAGGGACATCCTCTCGATGATGGAGCGGTTCCACGCCACGTTCGGGCCGCCGGCGTGAGTCGACGGGCCGCGGACGGATGAGCGCCACCCGGGCACGATGGGGCCCCTGGGCGGTGGTGGCCGGAGCCTCGGAGGGGCTCGGCGCCGCGTTCGCCGAGGGACTGGCGGCGCGGGGCCACGACGTGGTGCTGGTGGCGCGTCGGGTGGACAAGCTGGAAGCGCTCGCCGAGGCGCTCCGCGCGCGCCATGGGGTGGGGGTGCTCGTGGTCGGGCTCGATCTGGCGGTGCCCGACGTCGCCGAGCAGCTCGCCGTCGCCCTGGGCGGCCGCGAGGTGGGCGTCCTGGTCTGCAACGCCGCGCTGGCCCCCCTCGGGCCGTTCCTGGACACGCCGGCGCCCGATCTGGTCCGCGCGCTGGAGGTCAACGGCCGCGCGACCGTGCTCCTGGTCCGGTCGCTCGTACCGGCGATGGTGGCGCGCCGGCGGGGAGCGGTGGTGATCATGTCGTCGCTGACCGCCTTCCAGGGGTCACCCTGGACGACGTTGTACGGGGCGACCAAGGCGTTCGGGCTCAGCTTCGCCGAGGGCCTCTGGATCGAGCTCGCACCCCACGGCGTCGAGGTGATCGCCTGTGCCGCAGGCGCGACCCGGACCCCGAACTACCTCGCCCACGCGGCGAAAGGCGGGGCGCCGGGGGAGCTCGAACCGGCGCAAGTGGTCGAGGAGGCGTTGGCGGGGCTGGGGCGCGGTCCGCTGGTGATCCCCGGGGTCTTCAACCGGTGGGCGTCCTTCTTCATGCGGCGCCTGCTCCCCCGCGCGCTCACCATCCGAATCATGGGCGCCGAAACCAGGAAGTTGCAGGGGTAGCCCTGGGCGGGCCCGGTCACTCCGGGGCGAGCTCCACGAGCGTCACGACGCGCGCGCTGCGCCCTTCGAGGTCCACGGTGGTGGGGACCGTGTACTCGGCCAGGGGCGTGACGCCCGACCGCGGCGCGAAGGCGCGGCCCGCGTCCGCCACGATCACGCGGCGGGTGCGGGCGAGGTGACGCAACCACGGGACGAGGCGCGCGGCGGCCTCCCGGTCGTAGCAGACGTCACCGGCGAACACCACGTCGGCGTCGATGTCGTCGGTGCCGGAGAGGTCCCCGGGGAGGGTCGAGAGCGCGAGGTCGTTGGCGGCGGCGTTGCATCGCGCCGCCAGCAGCGCGAGGGGGTCGACGTCGTTGGCGACCCCGGTCCCGCCGACCCGCGCCACGGCGAGCGCGGCGAGCCCTCCCCCGGCGCCGATGTCGAGGACCCGCCTCCCGGCGAAGCGGTCGGGGTCGTCCAGGACGTAGCGGGCCAGGCCCTGGGCGCCGGGCCAGGGGAAGGCCCAGAACGGTGACTCCAGCGTGCCGAAGACGGCCTCGGCCGCCTCCCAGAACGGGACGACGGCGGGAGCAGTCCAGACGCGCAGCTCGGGGACCAGGGGAGGCGCGGTGAGGCGCGCGTGGAGGTCGAGGAGGGCGGCGAGCTGGGATTCGCGGCTACCACCTACCACTTCGCGGCATCCAAGCTGACCTTGTAGGCCTCGCACTCGGTGCCCCGGGGCAGCGAGGTGCGGCTCGAGCCGCGGCTGCGCGGGGGGATGTCGGTGAGCTTGACCTCGAAGGTGTCGCCACCGCAGTGGATGCCCACGCGGGCGTCGGTGACCATGCGGTCGGACCGGTTCGCCGCCTCCACCAGGACCTCCACCCGCTCGTCGGGGAACAGGGTGGCGGTGGCCCGCACGTCCATCCACGGGGCGATGTCCACGACCCGATCAGGCGCGCCCTCCCGGACCTGGAACACCACCTCCTTCCGGGCGGTGTCGAGCGTGACCAGGAACTGCCCCGACACGTTGAGGCCGAGGAGCCCGGAGGTCTTGCCGTCGGCGCACTCCTCGCAGACGCCCACCGTCACCCCGTCCACCTCGAGCCCCCCGACCCAGATGCGCGGCACCATCACCAGCTTGGCGGTGCGCTCCCCGTTGGCGGTGCGCAGGGTGATCTCGGGCGCGTCGGATGGCAGCGGGACGCCGATCCGGCGCAGGTCGGCGCGACTGAGGGTGGTGACGGTGGCACCGGTGTCGAAGAGCATCTGGAGCTCGACGTCGCCGAAGAGCACCGGGATGGCGAGGCTGTGCCCCTGGCCCTCGTAGGGGAGGGCCACCTGATCGCCGGTGGCGGCCATCGCCGCGGGCGGGCACACCAGCGCCGGACGCTCGGCCTCCGGAGCCGGCAGCCGCCCCTCGGGGGCGCGCGCGAGGGGTTCGGCGAGGCGGCTCGCGAGGCGCGCTGCCTGCTTGGAGGCGTCGACGCCGGCTGGTGCCACGAGGACCGCGAGGCCCGACGCGACGGCGCCCGGGACCTC
>JAYVAS010000494.1:0-12031 GCA_043750895.1 Pseudomonadota bacterium | reverse complement strand
CGTGTCGAGGAGGCCCCTCAACTCGGCGTACAGCGCCGGAGCCAGGAACGGAGCCACCCGCTGCGCCACGTCCTCGAGGTAGCCCTGGAGCAGCGCCCGCTCGGCCTCGGCGAGCGGCGCGCGCCGATCGATCGCCCAGGTCGTGCAGGTCCCCGCCTCGAAGCCGCCCTGGGCAAGCAACGCCGGAAGCCGACGTCCCGCATAGAACCGGCCGGCGTTCCCGTCCGCGTCGGCGAACGAGCGCAGCTCGGCGGCGCGGATGGGGAGCTCGAGGTGCACGGGCCAAGGGAGGCAGACCTGGTGCACGGTGTCGTTCTCGAGGATGGCGACGACGCCACCTGGCCGGAGCACCCGGCGCATGTGCCGCAGCGCGCCGACCGGGTCCGGCAGGCTGAAGAAGCTCTGCGCGCACCACACGAAGTCGAAGGTGCCGTCGGCGAAGGGCATCGCGTCGAACGCCGCTTCGACCACCCGGACCCGCCCTCCTAGCCCCTGGCGGGCGGCCGTCTCCCGCGCCGCAGCGACGTAGGCGGGGTTGAGGTCCACGCCGGTCACGGAACCATCGACCCCGAGACGCTCGGCGAGGGCGCACGTGTAGAAGCCGTCTCATCGCGGGGCGTCCGGAACGGCGTGGACCGCGGGCGCCTCGCCCGCCTTCGCGGCCTCGGGTGCGGTCCTCGGCTCCTCCGGGCCGCCCTCCGGCCGCACCATCGTAGGTACGGCCGCTTGGCCGGGCGCACGGACGAACATGGTGATGTCGCCGTCCTCGTCCACCCTGGCGACGCCCCCGGCGATCTGGGCGCCGAAGGTGTCTGGATCGACCACGAGCGCCCCTCCGTCGTCGGCGAGGAGATGGAGGGTGACGTCGAAATAGACGCTCTTCTTGCTCCGCAGGACCCCTCCGCTCAACACCAGTCCGCTCGGCTCGCGCGTCTCCTCGCGCGGCGTCAGCTCTCCGAGCCGGGCGACGATGTCGTGATCGCGCACCACGACCGAGGTGAACGTGGCGACGATCTCGGGTGGTCCCGCGAACGGGAAGGGGTCGATCACCAGCCGGTCCTGGTCCACCTCCACGAGGTGACCGCCCTTGTTGACCGCACCCTCGATCGGCCTCTGGAACGCGCCCAAGAACCCGCGGACCCCGATGCCGAGGAGCTTGACCTTCTCGAACTCGAGGGCGAGGCGCCCCGCGGGGGTGATGGTCGGGTCGGCGCGGAAGCTGAAAGGTAGGTTCAACGCAGTGGTGTGGCCGTCGAGGAGGACGGAGTCGCCTTCCGTGTGGACCACCAGATCTCGGAAAGGCCGCTTTCCGCCGGGCCGGCCGCTCATCGCCCCCTTCAGCGACTGGTCGGGGATCCGGACCTCGAGCGCGTCGATCACGACGTCGAAGCTCCGGGGCGCCTGGAGGTCGACTACCTGCCCGCCCGCGACCGGAACGAGCTGACCCGAGAGGTAGGGGACGTGGAGCTCCACCCCGTCGACCCGGAGGACGAGATCCCGTCCCTGGACTCCCACGTTCCGTCCCACCGCGCGCGCCAAGCCCTCGGGCGCATCAAGCGGCAGCTGTACCGGTGTGGGCGGAGGGGGAGGAGGGGGAGGAGGGGCGTCGTTGCCGGCGGGTGCGGCGCCGGCGCACCCCGCGTGGACGAAGAACACGAGCGCGGAGGCGAACAACATGTTCCCACCTCTACGCGGAATCAGAAAAGACAAGCGAACGCCGCAACTTTCTCTGAAACGGGGCGGCGAAGCTCCAGCAGCGAGGGGACGCCGGGGCGACTCAATTGGGTGTCGATGTGGGAGTGGAGCGCGGGCGCGCCACCCGCCGTCCAGGCTGGCAAGACGCCGGTTCCGGGCCGACGGCAACGATCCCGCTCCTCCCTTCGCCCACCGTCTGTTCGGAGGTACGCCCTTGTTGCTTGGCCCGTCGGGGAGCAGGATTAACCGATGTTGCTCTCTCTCCTCTCCGCCGCACTGGCCTGCCCCGCGACCGTCGGTACGGTCGAGGTCGACGTGGGGGCGGTGGAGACCGCCTGGGTCCAGCTTGATCGGACCCTGCTCACGCGGGCCGCCATGGAAGCCACGGCCGACGCGGCGTGCCTCGGCGAACCCCTCCCGATCAGCGTTCTGGCGCGTTTTCACCGCGCCCAGGCATTCGCGGCGTTCGTCGCCGGGGACGAGGTCCGGGTCCTGGCGGCGCTGGGCGCGCTCAAGGCGGTGGACCCCGAGCTCGGACTCCCGCCCGAGCTGGTGTCGGTCGGGCATCCGCTCCACGCCTTGTACGCGCGGGCAGAGCCCGGCGCCTCCGCGTCGGTGCCGAGTCCGGCCAGCGGTCGCCTGGTCTTCGACGGCCGGCCCGGGACGGCGCGCCCCGTCTCGCGCGCCACCGTCGCCTGGATGGCCGACCGCGACGGCCTCATCCAGACCAGCGCCTACCTCTGGCCCGCGGATCCGCTGTTCGCCTACCCGGTGCAGGAGCCGGTGCCCGCTGTCGGCACGGCCCATCCCCGGCGCGTCCCGTTGCTGGTCGGCGCGGGCGTGGGTGTCGCCATGAGCGGGGTCGCCGGGGTGCTCGCCGCCACGACCCGCAGCGCGTGGGTAGCCGTCGAGGACCCCGAAGCCGAGAGCCGCCTGTATGCGCAGAACCACGCGCTGGTGGGGGTGTCGGTGGGGGCCGGCGTCCTCGCGGTCGGCGCGGGGACCCTGGCCTTCGCGTGGTGAGCCACGGCGAGACGGCGTGCTGACCGTCGGTTCGATCGTCGACCGCTACCGGGTCGAGGCGGCCCTCGGGTCGGGCGGGATGGCCAGCGTCTTCCTCGTTCGGCACACCGTCCTGGGGAGTCTGCACGCGCTGAAGGTGCTGCACGTCACCAGCCCGGCGCTGCGCGAGCGGCTCGTTCGGGAGGGCCAGCTCCAGGCACGGCTGCGGCATCCCAACCTGGTCACCGTCACCGACATGATCCACGTCGAGGGCGCGCCGGCCCTCGTCCTCGAGTACGTGGACGGCCCCACCCTCGCGGAGTTCATCGCCGGTGGGCGCCCAGAGCTGGACGAGGCGCTGCGGCTCTTCGACGGCATCGCCGGCGGGGTCGAGCACGCGCACGCCGCCGGGATCCTCCATCGTGACCTCAAGCCGGCCAACGTGCTGATCGCCACCCGTGGGGAGGCGGTGGTGCCCAAGGTGGCCGATTTCGGACTGGCCAAGGCGGTCGACGCGTCGTTGGAGGAGGGCGGGACCCGCACCAACACCGCGATGGGCACGCCCCAGTACATGGCCCCCGAACAGATCCGGAACGCACGAGACGTGGACGCCCGGGCCGACATCTTCGCGTTGGGATGCCTGTTGTACGAGCTGGTGTGCGCGCGGGCCGCCTTCGAGGGGCCCGACACCCTCGCGGTCTGGAACGCGATCACCGCCGGGAGCTATCCGCGACCCGGAACGGTTCACCCCGACCTCCCGGAGCGGGTGGTCCACGCGATCGAAGCGTGTCTGCAGCCCGACCCGGAGTTCCGCCCTACAACGGTGCGTCGGCTTCGACAGATCCTCGACGGGGCGCCGCCGGACGCGCCGGGCGAGGCTCGGCCCACGGCCGTGCCGGTCGCCGTTCTAGGAGAGGGCCCCCCTTCGACCATCGCGCCGTCGCCGAGGGCCCCCCCGACCATGGCCGTCGAGCCCGGGGCCGGCGTGGACGCGGGGTCGTCGCTCGGCCGGGTGTTTCGCCGACCGTTGATCCTGTTCGGCGTGGGCGTCCTCGCCGTCGGCGCGGCGGTCGCCGGCGTGGGGACCTTCGGGGGGCCGGAGAACGCCGAGACGCCGGCCCTCACCGAGACGCCCACCGAGCCGGCGCCGACCTCCCGGCTGGACGAGGGGACAAGCCCCGCGGAGGCACCAACCCCGGCGGCATCAACCCTTGCGGCGGCGCCAGCGACCCGGGCGCCAGCAGTCCCGGCGCCCGCGGCCCCGGCCACGGTGCCCGCCGCCCCCACCGCCTCGAAGCGGTCAACCGCCGCGACCACCGCGCAGTCCCGCGGCCTCCGGGTCGAGGGGGACGCGGCGAGTGCCTGGATCGAGGCGGATGGGCGCGCGCTGGGACGCGGCCCGGTGGATCCGGGGACCTACACGATTCGGTACGCGTTCGAGGGGGTCGAGGGCGTGCAGTCGATCCCCGGCGTCCGTTTCGATGCTGCCGAACTGAAGGTGATCGTCTGCGACCGGCGCTTCGTCCAGTGCAAGCTCCGCTGAGCCGACCGCACTACGTCCCGATCGACGTGCCGCTGACGCTGATTCGGTAGGCGGGCTCGACCGGATCGTTGGAGTCGAGGTGGACGAGATTCTCGTCGTTGCCCTCATCGGGCGTGTCCACGCAGGTGCCCGAGCCCGTGTACGTCACGTCGAACGTGGTGGAGGTCCCCGCGTCCAGGCTTGTCGCCCGCGGGCCCGCGACGGTGAAGGTCCCGCAGCCGGGGGAGTTGGTCACGGTGACCCCGGCGATGACCAGCGGGGCCGTGCCCTCGTTGGACACCACGACGGTCTGGACGTCCGAGCTCCCCAGCGTCGAGGTGAAGTTCATCGCGTGGGGGTCGCTCCCGCCCGAGTCCACCGACAACGCGGGCGCCCCGGTCGAGGTGTCGGTGTCCGTGTCGGTGTCGGCGTCCCCGTCCGTGTCCGTGTCGGTGTCGGTGTCCGTGTCCGTGTCGGTGTCGGTGTCCGTGTCCGTGTCGGCATCGGCGTCGGTGTCGGCGTCGGCGTCGTCCGGAACCGAGGAGTCGAGCGTCTCCAGCGAGGCGAGCTTCTCGGCCCGCTCCGCGGGGGTGATGCACCCGAAAGCAAAAAGCAGGAGGTAGATCGTCACCTGGATGTCCTAATCGTCCGCACGGGGGAGGTGGGTGGGGGTGATGACCGGATCGGTAGGATCGGACGCTGAACCCCCATTTCGGGCCCGCGGCGGACCCGTTAGGGGACCGTCGTGCAGCGAACCGAACTCGAAGTAGTCCGGGACGGCGAGGTCGTCCGGGTGGTGGTGGTGGGCGCGAGCCCGCTTCGGGTGGGACGCCAACTGGACAACGACCTCATCCTCGCCGACGAGGACGTCTCGGGCAACCACGCGGTGCTGAGCGGGGGGGACGGGGGGCTCCTGATCCGGGATCTCAAGAGCACCAACGGCACCTGGGTCAACGGGGCGCGCATCGCGGGCGAAGCCCTTCTGGTCGACGGCGACGAGGTCCGGCTCGGCCTCCAGACCCACCTGCGGGTTCGTCGGGTGGCGGTCAATCCGGGGCGGTCGCCTCTGATTGTCCGCGACGTCGACGGCAACACGTCGCACCTCGTGCGCGAGGACCGGGTCACCTTCGGGTGCACCGAGGGGTCCACCTTCGAGTATCCGGAGGGCTACCCGCGCGCCGCGACGTTGATGTTCGACGAAGACGAGATCTGGCTCGACACCCACGAGGAAGAGGCGCGGGCCGTGGTGCCCGGCGAGGTGTTCACCATCGCCGGTCGGCGGTACGTGGTGGAACCGGCGGCGCTGGCCGACGCCACCGTCGCCCACCGGGACGTCACCCGCTACCCGTACACGCTGCAGGTCACCATGGATGGGCCGGGAGGGGCGACCGCCCGCCTGGCCGACCCGACCACCGGGGCCGAGCACCTCTTCGGCGCCGAGAACCGCTCGACCCTGCTCTACGTCCTGGCCCGGAAGCGGGCGGCGGACCTGGCCGAGGATGCCCCCGCGGCCCTGGCCGGCTGGATGAGCGACGACGATGTCGTGGTGGCGGTTTGGGGGCGGGCGGCGCTCCGCCAGGCCACCAGCAACTACTCGGTCCTGCTGCACCGGATCCGGCGCGAGGCGGAGGGGGCGGGCTTCGACCCGGCCTTCCTCGAGAAGCGGCGGGGCGCTTCGCGCATCCGACTGGACGCGCTGATCGTGGAGTAGGGTGAGGAGGGGGGGTGGGGGTTGCATGGGGTGGGGAGGGCGCGGGGGGCCGCGAGGGCCCCCCGCTCGGGTTCACCTGGCGCCGTTGTTCGCCGCCATGGCCTTGGCGTCGTACTGGGTGTAGGCGTACTTCGCGCCGCCCGCCTTCTGGGCCGCCTCGAGGAGCGCCTGCTGGGCGCCCGTCTCCTTCACCGAGGTCTGCACGGCGACGGTGATGCGGCGATTGGCCGCCTCGCCTTCACCGATCCGCTCGTCGGCGATCGGGGCGCTCTCAGCGAACGTCGCGGCCGAGAGTTGGGTCGGGCTGACACCCCGCGCGATGAGCGCATCCACCACCGAGATGGCGCGCGCCGCCCCGAGCTCCCAGTTCGACGCGAAGTTCGCGTTGTCGATGGGGCGAGAGTCGGTGTGGCCTTCCACCTGGAACCGGCGGTCGGGGTGCGACTTGATCAGCGCGGCCAGGGTGTCAAGATCCCCCGCGTCGCCGCTCGGAATGGTGGCGGAGCCCGACGCGAAGGTGAGGCTGTCACCGATGGCCAGGACGGTGCGGTCGGCGAAGACCACCAGCGAGGCGTTGCCGTTGTTGAGGGACGCCTCGAAGTCGTCGACGAGGTCGCGGTACACCGCCGTGAGCTCCTCGTTACGACGGTTCATGCCGTCGAGTTCGGCGCGCAGGGTGCTCAGCTGGATGGTGTAGCCCGTGGCCTGCACCTGAAGCTGGTTGATCGTGGTGTCGCGGGCCGCGACTTCGTTCTCGAGGGTCTCGATACGCTTGGGGGCGCAACCGGTGAGGCCGAGGGCGAGCATCGTGAGAGGAATGAAACGGTACATGTCTACTCCAGACTGATTTGGTCGCGAGGGTTTCGCGACTCAGATTGGGTAATTCCGGGAGCATTCCCGGGTGCTACACCAGGCCTACAGCCCCCCGGGGTTGCCGGGGGGCCGAGGCGGATGGGGGCTAGAGGATGTCGATGGAACCGCTGCCGGTGATGTCGCTGACGACGTCGCCGCCGCCCTCCACCAGAACGTGACCGGAGCCGGACACGCTGATGGTGGCGGAAACCGTGACGTTGAGCTCGGCCTCGCCGCTCCCGGAGATGGTGGCGTCCATCTCCTCGACCACGAAATCGGCGCCGCGGAAGTTGCCGTCGCCGCCCAGCGTCAGCGAGGCGTAGCCGGCGGAACCGACCACGGTGGTGTCACCGTTACCGCCCAACTCGAAGGTCGCGCTGTCGGTGTAGAGACCGTCCAACTGGACGTCGCCGTTGCCGGACACCTCCACGGTCAGCTCGTCGGTCTCCACCCGGTTGAGGTGGACGGAGCCGTTGCCCCGCACGTCGATGGTCTTCAGGTGGCGGAAGGTGCCTTCGGCCTCGACTTCGCCGTTGCCCTGCACCACGATCGACCGCATCCACCACGCGGGGACTCGGACGGTGCACGAGCTGGCGTCGACGCCGGCGTCGGCCTCGATGATGAGCACGCCGCCCTCCACCGAGAGGAGGAGGTCCTCGTTCGCGATGGCGGTGCACTGAACGTCGGCGTCCGCGGGGCGTGCCGGCTCGGTGGTGCCGTCGTTGTCGGCGGGCTCACCCTCGTCGGTGAACTCCATCTTCGCGTCGGCCCGGTTCTCGACGGCATCGTATTCGTCGACACCCCGAGCATCGGAGGAGGCGGCGCAGGCCACAAGGGCGGAGAGGGGGGCGAGGATCAGGAGGGAACGCATCGGAAGCTCCAGGGTAACGAGCAGCTTTTGTGCCGCTCCCTGAAGGTACGTCCCCGGCGCCGAATGACTCCTACACTGCTCCTGCATCCCCTCCAGGTTCGACCCGGTCGCGGGCAGACAGATCCCCCGCTGGCCGCGCCGACCTGCACCGCGACGACCGACGCCACGGAGGGCACTTCGGGCGCGCGCAGCAAGCGTCGCCGACGCCGTCCGGCCAGCCGGACTGGTGTACCCTCTCACGTGCCTGCCGCGGGAGGCTCCTTGAGCAGCACTCCGCCCGACGACGATCTATCGACGCTATTGCTTCCGCTCCCGGAGACGGACGACCGTCCCCGGTTGGGCGAGTGTGTCGTCGACGGGCGCTACGAGCTGCTGATCCCGGTGGGCGAGGGGGCGAGCGGGACGGTGTGGCGCTCGCTCGACCGCGCCACCGACGACGTCGTCGCCGTGAAGATCATTCCCCTGCGGACGGAGCGCGAGCGGGTGCGCGCGCGCCGCGAAGCCACCGCCCTCCGCCTCGCCCAGCTCGACGGCGTGGTCCGCCTGTTGGACGACGCGCTGGAGCCCCACCGCCAGATCCTGGTCATGGCCTTCGTGGACGGCCGCCCCTTCCCGGGTCCTGGTCCACGGGACTGGGAAACCCTCGCCCCGCGCACCATCCAGCTCGTGTCGGCGCTGGCCGGCCTGCACGCGCTCGGGATCGTCCACCGCGACCTGAAGCCGGCCAACGTGCTGGTGGCCCCGAACGGACGGGTGACCATCGTGGACCTGGGCATCGCGCGGGGGGCCGCGATCGGCCCGACCGTCACCGCGGTGGGCGGCGTAATCGGCACCCCGCGGTACCTCCCGCCCGAGCAGGCGCGCGGCTCGGTGGTGGACGGGCGTGCCGACCTCTACGCGGTCGGCGTGATGCTCTACGAGGCCCTGTCCGGCGTCCCGCCCTACGACGACCGCGGCGGACTCCCCGCCCTCCTGTACGCCAAGACCCGCGCCGGCTTCGTCCCGCTCCACCGGCGCGCGCCCGAGGTCCCCCCCGCCATCGCCGCGCTGGTGGACCGCCTGTTGTCCGCCGATCCGGACGCCCGGCCGCCGAGCGCCCACCAGCTCGTGGCCGACCTGGGCGGCTCGGCGGCCCCGGCGCACCTGCCCTGGCTCGGCCCCCGCGACCCGATTGACCTGGTGGTGACGCGGGCCCGGGCGGGCCGCTCGACCTTCGTCGGCGGCGCGCCGGGCAGTGGAAGGACGCGAATCGTCGCCGAGGCGGCCGTAGTCCTGGCTGCGGAGGGACGGGACGTCCGGCGCACCCGACCCGGGGAACGCCCGCTCGAAAGCCTCGAGCCGGTGATCGGCGCACCCACGGACGAGGTGGGGGCCATCGCCGCCACGGAGCGCCGGGTGCGGACCTGGCTGGAGGAGGGCGGTGTGCTCGACACCGGAGACGTGGCCGGCCTGGACCGCTGGTCGCGGGCCCTGGTGGGGCGGGTCGCGGATGTCGGGGTGCTCGTCGGGGTGGACGCGGCCGCGACGGTCGTGGTGGCCGCCCCGCTTGAGGAGGCCGATCTGGCCGCCCTGTTCCACGGACCCGACGTCGTCCTCCACCTGCGGGAGGACGCCTCCCGCATCCTTCACCGCCGGACCGGCGGGGTGCCCGGGGCGGTGGCGCGGGACGTCGACGGATGGGTGGCGGCGGGGGTCGCCCATTGGGTGGGGACCCGACTGCGGGTCGAGCGGGTGGGTTTGGAGCGCATCGAGGCTGGACTGGTCTCGGGAAGCCGGCCATTCGAGCCGATCGAACTGGTCCCGCCGCTGGACGCGCTCCTCGGCTGGATTGCGCTCGCGGGAGAGAGCGCTACCAAGCAGGTCCTCCACGCGGCCTCGGGTCTGCCCACCTGGGAGATCGACGCCGAGCTCGAGGAGCTCGACGCCGTGGGCGCGATCCGGAGCCTCGCCGACGGCCGCCTCGTGGCCACCGCCGCGCCGCGCGCGCTCGCGGACTGGTCGGAGGAGGAAGTGGCCCGGGCCCACCGGGCCCTCGGCGCCGCCCTCGCCCCTGGGATGCCGGGCCGTATCCTCCACCTCGTGGCCGCCGACGCTGGCGAGGAGCTCGCCGCCGAGGCGCTCGCGCTCGCGCGCGGGCTCCTCGCCGGCGGCGCCGCCACCCGCGCCCAGGTCTACCTCTCCCTCGGGCTGTCCCGCCTCCCGCGCGGCGCGGCGTCCGGCCTCGCCGACTCCCTCTGCCAGGAGCTGGCGCGCGCCGCCCTGCACGACGGCACCGGCCCGGCCCTGGTCTCCGCCGCGGCCGAGCTGAGGCGGCGGGCCGAGCCGCTCGCCGGACCCCTCGCGGAGCTGCTGACCGCGCGGGCGGCGGTGGAATCGGGGCGCTGGGAGGCCGCCGAGCGCCTCGTCCAGCCCCTGCCGGCCTTCACCGATCCGGAGGTGGATGGCTACCGGCAGCTCGTCCAGGTCCGCTGCGCCCTGGTCCGGGATCCGGCGGCGGCCATGGACCTCGCCCGGCTGGGGGAGGGCGAGACGACCGCATCGTACCTGGGCCGCCGCAAGCGGGAGTGGGTGGGCCAGATCCACCGCATGCAGGGGCGGCTCGCGGAAGCCGCCGCCCTCCAGCTCGAGGTGGCCGCGACCGAGCCCGATCCGCGGCGCCGCGCCACCGCCCGGCTGAACGCTGGACTGGGCCTCCTCGACGCCAACCGCGTCGAAGAGGCCCAGGCCTGCTTCGACGCCGCGCTCCGCGAAGCGCGCGAGGCGCGCTTCGCGGAGATCGAGGCCTTCGCCCATCTGGGCAACCGCCAGGCGGCCTACGCCCGCGACCGCGCCCTCCCCCGCGATCCCGACCTGGGCGAGGCCATCGAGCTGCTCGGCATCGCGCGGCTCCGCGGCGAGTTCGCGCTCCTGGAGGCGGCGGACGCGTGGCGGCGGGGCGACCGCTCCGCGGGCGCCGCGCAGGCCACGCGGGCCGCCGCCGCGTTCGGCGACGCCGGCTACGGGCGGGGGAGCCTCCTCGCCCGCGCCCTCCTCCACGCCTGTGGGGGCGAGGTCGACCCCGACCGGCTCGCCGGGGAGGCCACGGCCCTGGGGATCCCCGCGCTCACCCTCCAGATCGCGGGTCTGCTCGCGTCCACCGGCTGGCCCCCCGACCCGGCACTCCGAGCGGCGCTCCCGGTCGGACCAGCGGAAAGTACGCGTGGGGTGATCCTTGACCCCGAGGAGGCGTTCCGGTACCTTGGCGCATAGGAAGGGTATGAACAATGCAGCTATTCTGGGTCGCCGGGCTTCTCGTCGGGTGTGGGGAGAACATCGTGGTGCCACCGGTCCCGGCGGACCCGAGCGCCACGACCGGGTACAAGCCCCCGTGTTGTGCCATCTCGGATGGTCCATGGGGGGTGGAGGGCGGCACGTTGGATGCCAACGAGAACTTCCAACCCACTGGCGCGATCGGGCGGCTCTGGGCCTACAATCCGTCCAACGATCTCGACAGCGATCCGGCCACCAGGGATTGGTACGAGTACGCCGAACGGATGGACACGGTGTGGTATTGGCCGTCCAGCGGGAAGCCCTGGCGCGTGCACGTGAGCGTGCTGTCTCCGAGCCAGCTGCCGGAGAAGTGCCTCGTGAGCGGATACCAGAAGTGCCAGGAGTACCAGGCCTTCACGGCCACGCTCTCGGACCCGGCCGCCGAGCTCGTTCCGGCGCGGCCACTCGGCCAGAAGCGGATTCTCCTCGCGGACTACTTCGCCGAGGGCAAGTACCGCGTCCGGGCCTACTTCTCGGGCACCAACACGCCGCTCACGGCGTGGTTCATCACCAAGGGCTCTGGGAGCACCCGCCAGGAGGTGTTCTGCATCGGGTCCGGCTTCTCGTGGCCTCGCCGCTCGTCGTCGGGGAACGTCGCCGTGGATTGGGTCATCGACTACAACAGCACGGTGCCCGCCACCCTCCCTGCCACCACCGCGGATTGTGGAAACCTGCCGGATGGCACCGCGACCTACGCGCTCCGATCGGACGCCATCAAGCTCTACTGACCCAACCCGCTCGCACGGAGATGAACCATGGCCGAGACCCTGGGGGCGACCGCGGTCGCCCCGCCGCTGGAGTCGGTGGGGAGCCCATTGTTGATTCGCTTTCGCCTCGCCCCCGGCGTGGCGCCCGAGGACGTGTTGGCTCCGACGCCCCACGGCGCGGGTTCCCCCGCCCCCTCGGTGTTGCCGAGGCCCCCGGTCGTCGCCACGCGCGTCGTCGGCGCCCTCTCCGGGTCTGATCTGGCGCACCTCGAGGCGCGCGCGGCCGAATCCGCGCTCCCGCCCGAGCACAGCCTCACCCGGTACTGGCAGGTGGATCTGTCGGCAAACCCGGCGAGCGCCGC
>JAYVAS010000493.1:0-3529 GCA_043750895.1 Pseudomonadota bacterium | reverse complement strand
GCGCGAGCGACGGCTCCTCGTTCCGGAACAGGCGCCTCATCCTTCGACCCCCACCAGGGCGACTTCCGGAAAACGCGGGGCCGCCGAGGGGCCACGGAGCACGTCGAGGATGGCGAAGAGCAGCCCGGTGTCGACCTCGTCACCGGGGTGCAGCCGGGCGCGGGTCTGGGACGGGTCCATGGTGTGCAGCTCGACCACCACCTGATCCAACCGGACCAGGTCCGGGCCGTCGGCCCCCGCCGGCACCGAGAGCCGACGCTGCTCCACCGACGTGGCGGCCGCCGCGATGTCGGTGGTCTGGACCTCGGCGAGGACCAGGAAGGCGTCCCCGTCGACCCGCACCTCCATCGACCGCAGCAGGCCCGAATGGGGCAGCGGGGCCAGGTCGGCGGCCGTGCCCAGCCGCAGGGTGATGACGCCGAGCCGCTGGCCGGAGCTGGTCGAGAGCAGGAAGAAGAGCAACAGGAACAGCAGGGTCACCACCCCGAGGAGCGTCGGACGGACGTCCGCCTCCGCGGCCCCCGGGCCTCGGAAGAGCCGACGCCTCACGCGCGCGCCTTGGCCTTGAGCGCCAGGATCAGCCGGGTCGCGACCCGCTCGATGTCGGCCAGCCGGTCGCGCGCGGTGGCGTCGAGGTAGGCGTGGGCGGCGAGCGCCGGGATGGCGACCAGCAGGCCGAAGGCGGTTGACGCCATGGCGGTGGAGCTGCCCTCCGAGAGCGCCGCCGCGCGCTGGGCCGCCGCGACGTCGCCCAGGGCTCCGAACGCCAGAATAAGACCGTACACCGTACCGAAAAGCCCGATCATCGTCGACACGGAGGCCACGGTGGACAGGTAGCCCACCCGGCGGCGGACGCGCTGCTCGGCGGAGATCGACGCCGCCGTCATGGACTCCCAGGCCAGGTCGGGGTCGGTGTAGCGGGCGCCCGCCTGGGCGACCTGCTCCATCGGCGTGTCGCCGAAGCTGAGGGTGGCCGCCGAGCCCGCCGCGATCGCGGCCTCCAGCCGGGCCAGCAACGGCGCCGGGTCACACCGTGTCCGCCAGAGGACCACGGCCCGCTCGATGACGACGGCGATGGCGAAGGCCATCACGACGAGCAGCGCGTACATGAACACGCCGGCGGGCCCAGAGAAGGCGGTGAGGAGGTACGAGAGCATCGGGCACTATCTCCGGACGAAAGCGAGGCACCGGGAGCGTATCGTCTCGCTGGTGATGGACTCGCACAGGGCCACCGCACGGGACGGATCGGCACGTTTGAGCTGGTGGGCGACGCCCTGGCGGCAGTTCTCGGCGTAGGCGCCCTGCTGCGCGCAGACCGCGAGGGCGGCGTCGGGGTCCCGCTCGGCGGCACCCCAACCGGCCCCGTGAAAGCACTGTCCCCGCCCCTCCTCCGACGCGCGCAGGCAGGCGACGGAGGCCTCCTCGAGCGAGCGCCGGGCGAGGTACTTCCCCATGCCGTGCCAGCAGCTCTTGCGGGTGAGCGCGTCGCCCTCGCCCTTGCCACACAAGGCCACGGGGAAGTCGGTGTCGACCATGGAGATCTCGCCGATCACGTCGTGGCGGCAGAAGTCGCGGAAGGCCTCGGCGCGCTCGCAGCGCCCGATCGCGTAGGCGGGGTCGGTCTCGGCCCAGGCGAGGCCGAGCCCGAAGTGACATTGGCCGCGCCACTTGATGGCGTCGATCCCCCCACAGATCGCCTCGGACCCGGCGCGATCGGTGAGAGCGATGGTCTCGGCGACGTCCGCCCGGCACTCCAGGCCGAGCTCGACGTCGCTGCCGCGGGCGCACCAGCCCAACGCGCGCTCCACGCTCATCGGCGCGTCCTGCCGCGCCAGCGCCTGCCAGCAGACGTCCCGCACCGCCTGCGCCAGCCCGAGGCAGGTGGCCTCGGTGAGCAGCGCGGTTCCTCCGGCCCCGCCCTCGCCCGCAGGCCGCACGTCGAGGCCATCGGGCTTGGGAGGCAGCGCCATCACCGCTTCGGTGGACAGGCTCTCGACGATCCGGTGAGAAATCGTGCCGGCGACCGACTCCAACGCGAACCGCAGGCCAAGCAGGAGCGTGAGTACCGCGGCGAACAGCGAGAGGAACGGGATGGTGCGCATGGAAGTTGCCGCAGCGACGGCGCCGTCAGTCGACGTATCCCAGGTCCTGCATCCATTGCTCGTACTCGGTGCGCGGGATGTCCTGGTACGCCTGGTCGCCCCCGGTCGGCAGCGGCGGGTCCGGTCGAAGCGACCACCAGGCGGCGGAGCCTCCGAGCGACCCCAACACGAGCACCAGCGTCAAGAGCATCATCCGCGGTTTCGTCACCCCCTCACGATGACACGCGTGTAAGAACTCGGCAATGGGAATCCCATCGACGTGTTAGCCTGCAGGGCCCCGTTCTGGGCCTCGGAGTGGTCATGAAGTTCCGCCAATCCCTCCTCCTCCTCGCTGCAATCGGCATCCCTGCGCTGGCGATCGCCGATTCGATCCCCCGGCCCAAGCTTCAGCTCTCCGTGAAGCCCTACGCGATCGAGTACCGGGACTTCGCCTTCCCGAGCGGCTTCCGGGTGCTCTTCCAGCGGGACGACTCCCAGCCCGTCGTCTCGTTGTCGATGGTGGTGGACAACGGCTCCACGTCGGACCCCGAAGGCAAGGAGGGCATCGCGCACCTCGTCGAGCACATGTGGTTCCGCTCGATCCACCAGGACGCCCAGGGCAAGGACCTCCCCAAGATCTGGGACCTCCTGCGCGACCTCGGCGCCACCCTCAACGCCTACACCGCGGCCGACCTCACCAACTACATGACCGTCGCGCCGAAGGACAAGCTCGTCCCGCTCCTGCGCCTCGAGTCCCTGCGCATGCGGCAGCCGGTGCGCGGCGTGATGGACGACGTCCTGCTCGTCGAGCGCGAGGTCGTCCGCAACGAGCTCCGCCTCAACTACGAGAACGGCGGCGGCGATGCCTTCGCGTTCCTCTACCAGAAGCTCTTCGCCCCCGGCTCCGAGTACGCCGACCTCGGCATCGGGACCCACGACTCGCTCAACGCGATCGCGCTGTCAGACGTCCAGAAGTTCACGGTCGACAACTACGGCCCGCAGTACACCACCCTGCTCGTGGTCGGTGACATCGACCTCGACAAGACGGGCGAGTACCTTGAGCAGTTCGGCGTCGACCAGCTCACCGACCCCAAGAACCCCACGGCGGAGCTTGCGCTCGTCGAGCCGAAGCCTCGGATCACGCCCACGAGCGGCGAGCCGCCCCCGCCCTACCAGCCGGTGCTGGTCAAGGGCGAAGAGGTCGGCATCTCGACCGAGCACGCCTCGGTGGAGAAGCCCTCCGTCATCGTCGCGTGGACCCTCCCCGGCGGCTACCGGGAGGACGAGCAGCTCGCCCGCCTCTCGGTCTACATGCTGCAGAACGCCGTCTACACCGGCATGTACGGGAAGCAGCAGGACGCGGGGAAGGAACTCGAGGGGCTCGGCTGCTTCTATGACCCGAGCGTGAACACCTCGTTGGCGGCCTGCTACATCGAGCTCTCCAAGGG
>JAYVAS010000492.1:0-4191 GCA_043750895.1 Pseudomonadota bacterium | reverse complement strand
GGGCTCGCCGCGCGCGCCAACGTCGGCGTGCGGGTCCGCCAGCCGCTCTCCACCGCCGAGGTGGTGCTCGCCGACCCCGCCATGGCGTCCCGCATCGCGCCGCTGTTGGCCCTGGTGCAGGACGAGCTCAACGTGCGGGTCATCCGCCCCTCGACCGAGGCCGACCAGTTCGTCAGCTTCAAGGTGAAGCCGGACTTCAAGGTGCTCGGCGCCCGGCTCGGGAAGGACATGAAGGCCTGCGCCGCCGCGCTCGCGGGCATGGACGGCGCCGAGGTGCGTCGCCAGGTCCTGGGCGGCGGGCTCGTCGTGGAGCTTCCCGGCGGCCCGGTCACGCTCGGCCCCGCCGAGATCGTGGTCGCCGTCGAGCCCAAGCCCGGCTTCCAGGCGGCCGGGTCGGCACGCGCGGTCGTCGCGCTACACACCGCGCTCGACGAGGATCTGCTCGAGGAAGGGCTGGCGCGTGAGATCGTGGCCAAGGTCCAGGCGGTGCGCAAACAGCAGGGCCTCGCCTACGGGCAGGTGGTCGGGCTTCAGGTGGACGGGGGCCCGCGCACCGTCCGGGTGCTGGGTCGGTACGCCGACCTGGTGACCCGCTCCACCTCCACCGTGCTGCGCCCGGTGAGCGGCAGCCCGGTCGACGTCGAGGTGGACGGAGAGGTCCTCTCGATCCGGGTGGGTTGAGCCGCATGCCGGACGTGGTCGAGCTGCCCAAGCCAGTCCTGGACCTCCTGTCGGTGCACGGCCCGGTCCGGCTGATGACCGGGGAGGGGCGCAACTCGTTGATGGCCCACCTGGCGCCCATCCACCTCGCCCTCGACGCCATCGTGCCGGTGTCGTCGGCGGAGATCGCGGACGTCATGGAGGACGGGCGGGCTGAGCTCTTCGCCGAGAACAAGGAGAAGGACTACGTGATCCGGGTGAAGGTCCGGGTCGCGCCGGGGCGGTCCATGCCCAGCGAGCCCCGGTGGTCGGAGCTGCGGCACTGGGCGCCGGAGGGCGTGAACCCCGTCAACCTGACCGTGCTGCACCTGTTCCCCTACTTCCTGGAGTTCACCCGGGTGGTCGACGGGGATCGGCAGCGGGTGATGGGCGAGCTGCCGGGATCCGCGCTCCCGTCGGTGGTGGTGGTGTGGTGGGAGCTCGCGTTCCGGCACCTGTGGGTCTGGTTGCCCGTGGCCTTGATCCTCGACTGGGTCTGGCTCCTCTTCACCCGCGAAGAAGACTTCGCCCGGTGGCTCCTGCTGGTGCTCTCCAGCATGGCGACGATCCTGCTGGTGGGGGCGTGCGGCCTGCTGGGAGAGTGGACCGCCTACCTGCGCTGGCGCGACGGCACCGGCGTGGAGGCCCGCGGTCGGATCGCCCAGGGGTGGGCGGGGCTGCGGCAGGTCAAGACCGGCGCCCAGATCGCCGCCGCGGCCGGGCTCGGGATGACGGCGCTGGTCACGATCATCGGCGGGCTCGGCCTGGGGGGCTGGGTGCTGTTCGGCAGTGGTGCACCGGTGCTGGCGACGGTGTACGGGCTCCGTCACGCCTTCCGGCGCTCCGACGCCACCGAGGGAGTCCGTTCATGAACGTGAGTCTGAGGGGTTCGAGCCCCGCCACCATGACCTGCGGGATCCTGCTGCTCAGCCGGGCGCGCAGCTTCGGGCAGCGCATCCACGTGGAGATCGTGGGAGACCCGACCGACATCGGCGTCGTCACCGGTCCGGCCATCCTCCACTCCGCTCCGCTCGCGTCCTGCGGGGTGGGGCGGGAGCTGGGGAGCGGCGCCCTGGTGGTGGTCCCGGGCCCGGCCGAGCTGCCACTGGCGCTCTCCCTGTCGGCAGACGGTCGGAGCGACTGGTTCCTGGTCGACCGCTCCGGGACCGGGGTGCACCCCGCGACCCAGGCCTTCGTCCGGCTCCGGCGGGATCCCCGCCCCGAGGCCCGCGCCGTCAGTCGGCGGCTGCTCGGCGCGCTCGACGCGCTGGGCTGCGCCGCCGAGACCGGCGTCCTCGACCTGCTCTTCGGCGCCCCCGTCGCGCCGCTCACCCGTCTCGCCATCGCGCTCCGCGCCGGACGCACCCTCTCCGGCGCGCGCGGCCTGCCGGTCACCGCCGCGATCGCCGGCGACCTCGACGAGGACGTGCGGGTCTCGGTGGAGCTGGCCTTCGAGCGCCTCTCTCCCGCCGTTCGTGCGGCGGCCATCGACGTCCGCGACGGGCTCGAGCGCCTGGGCGACTACGACGCCCTCTTGGAGTCGCTGCGCGAGCTGCTGCTGCACGTGGGCCTGCTGCCGGTGGGCGCGATCCTCGCGCCGCTCGATCCGGCGGCCGACGCGGTGGCCTTCGGCCTCGGTCGGGCCCTCGCCGCCAACCGGGGGACGGCGGAGGCGCAGGTCGGCCTGCTCGAGACCTACCGCTTCCTGGGCGGAAAGTTCACGCCCAACGCGCTGCATTGCGTGGACCTCCCGGCCGACCTCCCGCCCGAGGATCGCCTGGGCCGGTGGCGGTGGTTCTGCTCCCACGTGAGCGAAGCGGCGGCCCGCGTGGACCGGATCTGGCGGGACCTGGTCGACCCCCCCATGTAAGGGCCCGTCCGGAAACAACCGTTGCATTTGGCCGCCGAGGCCTAAGGCATTGACAACGGCCGGTTCTGGGCCCAACACTGGAAGTATCCAAAAGATGGAGCCCCCGTTGGCGGGCCTCGATCCCTTTCGCCTTTCGCGCACCCTGTCCTACCTGATGCGTCAAGCCGCCCCCGCCGAGGGGTTGGGCTGTGACGCCGAGGGGTGGTTTTCGCTCGACGCCGTCGCCGCGGCGGCCAGCCGCGCGATTCGCCGGCCGGTGGGCGTGGAAGACGTCGCGTTCTCGGTGAGCCGCTTCGGGGCGGCTCGCTTCGAGTTGTACTCGGGGCGGATCCGCATCACCACGGTGTGGGCCGCCGCGCCGGCAGACCCACCGGCGGCGGTGGCGGCCGCGGCGTGCCCGGACATCCTCTACCACGCGACCCTCCGGAGCCGGGTCGTCCAGCTCTCCGGTCGGATGGCGTTGTTGGCCACCGGGGGCGGGCCGGTGCACCTCGTGCGCACCGAAGGCCACGCCTGGCGGGTCGCGTGGCGCCAGTGGGACGAACCGCAGGTGCTCTACATCGACGCCGCCCGCGCCCGGCGCGACGGCGTGCAGTTCACGCGCACGCGGGCCGGCCAGTTCTGCGCCCGCTCCGTGCCGATGCGGCACATCCTCAACCTCCGCGCCGGTTTCGCCGAGCAGGCCAGCGCCGGCGGCTTCCTGGTCGACTGGTCGGCGGGGGTGCCGCGGATCGCGCTGATCCGCGTGACCCGCCGGGCCGGGGCGACGTGGGAGGTCGCCAAGGGCAAGATCGAACCCGGAGAGGCGCCTGCGGACGCGGCGATTCGCGAGGTGCGGGAGGAGATGGGGCTGACCACGCCGCTGGGCGTCTCCCGGTGCCTGGGGAGCATCCGCTACGGCTTCTCCACCCCGGAAGGCGAGCCCCGCCTCAAGACCATCTACCTGTACCTGCTCGAAGCCACCGAGCCCATCGACACCTTCCGGCCGGCGTTGGGGGAGGGGATCGACTCGGTGCGGTGGTTCGGGGTGCAGGAGGCGGTCCAGTCGATGGCGCACCCGAGCCTGCGGAGCGCGATCGGTCGGCTGCTCGCCGCCCTCGACGACCGGGCCGCGGAGCTGGGCCTGGCGGCGGGCTGAGGGGCGGCACCGCCGACTAGGCCGGCGGGGTCCAACGTCCGGTGAGCGCCGCTTCGAGCTGGTCGAGCCGATCCTGGCCCCAGAACAGCCAGCGATCGTCCACCACGAAGGTCGGGGTTCCGAACGCCCCCGCGTCCAACGCCGCCTGGGTCTCGTCGATCAGGGCCTGCTTCTGGGTCTGGTTCGCCTGGGCGACCAGCGCCCGATCCACGCCCAGGTCGACCAGCACCTCGGGGTCGCTGATGTCGCGCCCTTCGGCCCAGGCGGCACGGAAGATGCGGTGGGCGAGGGGGATCGGCGCGGCGTGGGCCAGCGTGACCCGCAGCGGCAGCACGCTGCGGAGCGGGAAGTGCGGCGAAAACGCGAGCGGCACCCCCCACCACGCGGCCCACTGGGCGATGTCGTCGATGTACCAGCGCCGCTTGGCCTCGCTCATCGCGAACAGGGGCACGTCAGCCTGACCGACGTCCCGGAACACCGCCCC
>JAYVAS010000491.1:0-8216 GCA_043750895.1 Pseudomonadota bacterium | reverse complement strand
CCGATTCTACCTCATTCCGAGGCCGGCGAGGAAGCGCGTGACGTGCGCATCGGCGAAGCTGCGTACGTCGAGGGGGCGGCAGCTCTTGCCGCCGAGCGGCCCCTGGTGGAGCAGCGCGAGCACGACGGGCGCCACCAGCGCGAGGGCCGCGCCGCGGACGTCGGTGATGACGATCTCTCCGGCCTCGATGTGCCCCTGCAGGCGCGCCTCCGCCCCCTGGAGCAGCGGCTCGAGGATGTCGTCCACGCACGCCGGTCCGATCTCGGGGTCGAACATCCCGGTCGACAGGGCGGTGCCCACCATCGTCCCCACGCCGAACTGTTCCCAGCCGAGAATCAGCTCCGAGACGTACCACCGGAGCGAAGTATCGACGTCCCCGTGGGGCTCGTGCGCAGCGCGATGTAGATGGTGGGCGCCGAGGTGCCGCATCGCCCCCAGGGCCCCGGCGATCGCACCCGCCCGACTGCCGAAGTAGTGGCGCAAGGTGGGGACGCTGACCCCCGCGGCGGCGGCGAGATCACGGACGCTCGCGCGGGCCCCGTCCGGTGCGAGCAGGCGGGGAAGCATGGCTACCGCCAACGCATGGCGGCGGTGGGCGTAGTCGCGGTTTCGAGAGCCGGCGGGGCGAGACATCTGTTCCGGAGGGGTTGATTATCCTGTTTCGGTTGCTATATGTAACTGGTGATTCTTCTCTCACTCGACATAGCCTACGCACAGGTCGCGCCGCCGCCAACTCCCGAGGCCGCGCCCGCGGACCCCGACGCGGTCACCACGCTGCCCGTGCTCGTGTACCAACCGGCGGCGAACTACCCCACCGGCCCGCTGGCCGAGGGGCGTGGCGCGTCGGTCCTGCTCGAGCTGGAGATCGACCCGGACGGGAACGTCACCGGCGTCGCGGTGCTCACCCCCGCAGGCGAAGGCTTCGACGAAGCAGCCATCGAAGCGGCCCGGGGCTTTCGGTGGAGCCCCTCCCTGAACGCCGCCGGGACCCCGGTCCCCGCCCGGCTCCAGTACCGCTACGTCTTCTCTGCGGCGCGCGCGGCCGTCCGGGTCATCGAGGGCACGCTCCGCGACGCGGTGAGCGACCTCCCCTTCCCCGACATCGAGATCCGTGCGGTAGGCGCCGACGGCGTCCCCGTGCCGGCCCGCACCGACGCCGACGGGCGATTCACCTTCTCGGGCCTCGAGCCGGGCGCCTACACCCTGGCCGTCAGCGTCCCGGGGCACCTCTCAGCCGCCATTCCGGTCGAGGTGAAGGCCGGCGCCGTGCTCCAGGTGCCGGTTCGGGTCGAGCCGCGGGTGGACGCGCCGGCCAGCGAGACCGTCATCGTCGAGGCCGAGCGGAAGAGCCCGGACATCACCGAGCGCACCCTGTCCCAGGAGGAGGTGCGGTTTCTGCCCGGCACCGGCGGCGACGTGGTGAAGGTGGTGCAGAACCTCCCCGGGGTGGCGCGGGCGGCCCTCGGCGTCGGTCAGCTCATCATCCGAGGCACTGCCCCCGAGGACTCGGCCTACTTCCTCGACGGCGTCAGCATCCCCATTGTCTTCCACTTCTCGGGCCTCTCCACCGTGCTGAACGGGGACCTCGTGGGGGAAGTGGCCTACCTGCCCGGGAACTACGGCGTCCGCTACGGGCGGGCCCTCGGCGGCCTGGTCGACCTCCGCACCAAGGACGAGCTCCCCGAAGAGAAACGCCGCGGCTACGTCTCCCTCGACCTCTTCCAGGGCACCGCGTACATCGAGGAGCGCCTCGACGACCGGACCTCCCTGGAGCTCTCGGTCCGGCGTTCCTGGGTCGACGCGATCCTCTCCCCGGTGCTGTCGGCGGGCGGGTCGTCGGTGCGCGCGCCCCAATACTGGGATGCCCAGGCGCGGGTCTACCACAAGCTCGAGAGCGGCGGCAGCATCGACATCCTGGGCCTGTTCTCCGACGATCGGTTCAAGGTGGTCGGCGACGAGGACGACAGCATCGCCATCGGCCTCAACACCACCTTCGGCAAGGGTCGGGTGACGTGGCGGCAGCCCCTCGGCGACTGGCAGAGCGAGCTGACCCTCATCGGCGGGCCCGAGGGGCAGGCCTTCGCCTTCGACGGCGTCCCCGACGCCGCGTTCGAGCGCTCTCTCCGCTTCGGCATCCGGGAGGAGATCTCGAAGCCGGGCGGCCTGGGCACCGTGGGCTGGCGCATCGGCGCCGACATCCAGGCGTCCCGCGACACCTTCCAGTACGACTTCGGCGACTTCGGCATCCCCGAGTCGGGTGAGACCTTCCGCTTCGCGCCCGCGGTCTATGCCGAGCCGAGCTTCACCCTGGGCATCGCGCGCATCACCCCGGGCATCCGGCTGGACTCGGTCTCCACGGACACCGGCTACGCGCGGGCAACCGCGGATCCGCGGCTGAGCACCACCTTCTCGGTGGGCCCGACGAGCACGCTCAAAGCGAGCTTCGGCCGGTACAGCCAGTTCCCCACCACCCGGCAGCTCGTGCCCGTCTCCGACCTGAACCCCGACGCCGACGGGAACCTCGCCCTCACCCCGGCGTGGTCGCTCCAGTCCAGCCTCGGCTTCGACCAGCAGCTCCCCCTGGGGTTCACGCTGGAGACGACCGCCTTCTACAACCGCCTCTACGACCTCGTCGTCGGGCGCGAAGACCGTCTCCGCTTCTTCTCCGGGCCGCCCCCCGTGGGTCCCTTCGACGTCGAACCGTACGGCAACGTCGGCACCGGGCGGGTCTGCGGCATCGAGCTCCTCCTCCGCCTCCAGGCCGAAAACACGCTCGCCCTGGTGTCGACCACCTTCTCCAACTCGGTCCGCGTCGATCGGGACGGGGTGTCCGAGCTGTTCGCCAGCGACCAGCCGTTCGTGCTCAACGGTCTGGTGTCGCAGGAGTTGCCGAAGCAGTGGCGGGTCGGAACCCGCGCCCGGGCGAGCTCCGGAAACCCCTACACCCCGGTGATCAACCGGGTGTACGACATGTCCTCCCGCTCCTTCGTGCCCATCTACGGTGAGCGTGACAGCGCCCGGCTGCCGACCTTCTGGTCGGTGGACGCCCGCATCGACAAAGAGTGGACCTACGACAAGTGGAGCCTCACCTTCTACGTGGACGTCCAGAACGTGTTCAACACGCAGAACCCCGAGGTCATGTCCTGGTCGAACGACTACAGCGAGGAGACCCCCATCAACGGCCTCCCCATCGTGCCCGCGTTCGGGCTCCGCGGAGAATGGTGATGCTGCTTCTTCTGATCGCCTGCGGTGGGCCCGACGAGGACACCCTGATCGACGAGCTGCGGGTGGTCTCCATCACCGCCGAGCCCCCCGAGGTGGCCCCGGGAGGCACGAGCATGCTCACGGCCACCGTGGCGGATCCCGCCGGCACTGGCCCGGACGTGCTCGTATGGACCTGCACCAACTTCGGCGACGGGTGCCTCGAAGCCGCCGCCCCGGGCATGGGGACCACCGTCGGTGCCCTGACGGACGGGCAGCTGGTGACCGACCGGACCGCGCCGATGGAGCTGGCCGGCATCGTCGGCGACGGCGTCACCGTGCTCCCGGTGTTCACCTGGGCGCTCGCCTGCGAGCCGGGCCTGTGCCCGATCATCGACCTCGCCACCGCGGCGCCGGACCCGGGCACCGAGGACGGCGACACGCTCGCCACCCTGCTCGCGGACCCGTTCACGATGATGGAGGACCTCCCGCTCCTCGGCACCTCCCTCGCCTTCGTCACCCTCTCGGTGTCCACGCGCGCCACGCCGGTGGTCAACCCCACCCTGATCCCCACCTTCGACACGGTATCCGCGGCCCCCGAGGCCTCGGCCACGCTCGGCTTCGACGTGGTCGGCGGCGCCGAGATCTACGGGTACACGACCCTCGGCGGCTTCGAGATGGACGGCTACGTGGTGGTCGACGGACGGGCCGAGCTGGTCTGGTTCGCACCGCTCGAGGCCGAGCCCGGGGACGTCGCCGAGCTCTACGTCGTCGTGAACGGACCAGACGGCGGGAGCGCGTTGTGGCGGGGGACCAGCGTGGTGGAATGAACGAGCTGCGCGGTGGTGCGCGACACAGGTGGCACCCCCCATCTGAGGTCGCCCGGGGCCCCCTCCCCGGTTAAGACGGTCGGCCTCTCCGGATGGCAATGTGACCCACGAAGCGCTCGCCCCGACCGACTCCTTCGCCTCCCGACACATCGGCCCCGACGCCGCGCAGGTAGCGGCCATGCTGGCCGCGCTCGGGGTTCCGAGCCTGGAGGCCCTGATCGCGTCCACCATCCCGGAGAATCTCCGTACGGTGCGGACGCTGAAGCTGCCCGAGGCCGCCGACGAACGGGCCGCCATCGATGAGCTGGCCGGGCTGATGGCCCAGAACGAAGTGCGAAAGAGCTGGATCGGGATGGGCTACCACGGCACCATCACGCCGCCGGTCATCCTCCGGAACATCCTCGAGAACCCCGGGTGGTACACCGCCTATACGCCCTACCAGGCCGAGATCAGCCAGGGGCGCATGGAGTCCCTGCTCAACTACCAGACCATGGTCTGCGACCTGACCGGGCTCGAGATCGCCAACGCGTCCCTGCTCGACGAGGGCACCGCCGCCGCCGAGGCCATGAGCATGGCGTGGGGGATGCACGAGGACGCCGAGGCGCACGCCTTCTTCGTGGCCGACAACTGCCATCCCCAGACCATCGAGGTCGTGCGCACCCGGGCCCGCGCCATCGGCATCGAGGTGGTGGTCGGGGATCCTGCCACGTTCACCTTCTCCCAGAAGATCTTCGGGGCCCTGGTCCAGTACCCCGACACCCACGGCGCCCTCTACGACGACCAGGCGTTCGCCGAGAAGGTGCACGCCCAGGGCGGTCTGGTCATCGCCGCGACCGACCTGCTCGCCCTCACGCTCCTCAAGCCGCCCGGGGAGTGGGGCGCCGACATCGCCGTGGGCTCCGCCCAGCGCTTCGGCGTCCCCATGGGCTTCGGGGGGCCGCACGCCGCCTTCTTCGCCTGCCGGGACGCCCACAAGCGCCACATGCCGGGCCGCCTCATCGGGGTCTCCATCGACGCCCAGGGTCGGCCCGCGATGCGGCTCACCCTCCAGACGCGGGAACAGCACATCCGGCGTGACAAAGCGACGTCGAACATCTGCACCGCGCAGGTCCTGCTCGCCAACATCGCCGCGATGTACGCGGTGTGGCACGGCCCGAAGGGCCTCGTGCGCATCGCGACCCGCGTGCACGGCCTCACCACCGCGCTCGCCGCCGGCCTCACCGCCGCCGGCCACACCGTCGAGAACGACCACTACTTCGACACCCTCACCGTGGTCGTGAAGGGTGGCTCGGACCCGGTCGTGGCCGCCGCCGCCGCCGCCGGCGTGAACCTCCGCAGGGTCGACGCCACCCGCGTGGGCATCTCGCTGGACGAGTCGACCACCGAAGCAGACGTCACCGCGCTCCTCGGCCTGTTCGGCGCGCCCACCGCGCTGCGGCCCGGCAACGCCATCGGCGCCTTCGCCCGCACCAGCGGCTTCCTCGGGCACCCCGTCTTCAACGCCCACCACAGCGAGACGGAGATGCTCCGCTACCTCCACAACCTGGAGATGAAGGACCTCTCCCTGAATCAGTCGATGATCCCGCTCGGCTCCTGCACGATGAAGCTCAACGCGACATCGGAGATGATCCCGGTCACGTGGGCGAGCGTCGGCCAGATCCACCCCTTCGTGGGCTCCGAGCAGACGGCCGGGTATCGGGAGATGTTCCGCCAGCTCGAGGGGTGGCTGTCCGAGATCACCGGCTTCGCCGCCACCTCCCTGCAGCCCAACGCCGGCTCCCAGGGCGAGTACGCCGGCCTGCTCGTCATCCAGCGTTACCACGAGACCCGCGGCGATCACCACCGCAACGTCTGCCTGATCCCGCAGTCCGCCCACGGCACCAACCCGGCGTCGGCGGCGATGGCCCGCATGAAAGTCGTCGTCGTGAAGTGCGACAGCAGCGGCAACATCGACCTCCCCGATCTGGAAGCCCGGGCGGCGGAGCACTCCGCCAACCTCGCGGCGCTGATGGTCACCTACCCGTCCACCCACGGCGTGTTCGAAGCGGGCATCAAGGACATCTGCGCGCTGATCCACCGCCACGGCGGGCAGGTCTACATGGACGGCGCCAACATGAACGCCCAGGTGGGCATCATGCGCCCGGGCGATCTCGGCGCGGACGTGTGCCACCTCAACCTGCACAAGACCTTCTGCATCCCCCACGGCGGCGGCGGACCGGGCATGGGCCCCATCGGCGTGGCCGCGCACCTCGCCCCGTACCTCCCCGGGCACCCCGTGGTGGCCACCGGCGGCGCGCAGGCGATCGGGCCGATCTCGGCGGCGCCCTGGGGCTCCGCGTCGATCCTCCCCATCTCGTGGATGTACATCCGGATGATGGGCGGCGCCGGCCTGACCCACGCCACCAAGGTGGCGATCCTCAACGCGAACTACGTCGCGTCCCGCCTACAGGCGCACTTCCCGGTGCTCTACAGCGGGCAGGACGGCCGGGTCGCCCACGAGTGCATCGTCGACGTACGCCAGCTCAAGGCGGCCACCGGCGTCGAGGTCGTCGACGTCGCCAAGCGGCTGATGGACTACGGCTTCCATGCGCCCACGGTCAGCTTCCCGGTCGCCGGCACGATGATGATCGAGCCCACCGAGTCCGAGTCGAAGGCGGAGCTGGACCGCTTCTGTGACGCGTTGATCGCGATCCGGGGCGAGATCGCGAAGATCGAGGCGGGCGAGTGGCCGAAGGACGACAACCCGCTCAAGAACGCGCCCCACACCGCCGAGGTGGTCACCGCGGACCTCTGGTCCCACCCCTACTCCCGGCAGGTGGCCGCGTTCCCGGCGCCCTGGGTGAAGGCGGGCAAGTTCTGGCCCTCGGTCGGCCGCGTCAACGACGTCTACGGCGACCGCAACGTCATGTGCTCCTGCCCACCGGTCGAGGCCTACGCGGCGAAGTAGGCCGCTTCCGTCGGAAGGCTTCTGCCCGCGCCGGGCAGCGTTCTTCTCCAGCGGGCGGCTTCAGCCCGCCTCGGGGACCGCTGCCGGGCACCGCATGCCCGTGCCGCGCGCCTGCGTGCAAAGCTCCGCGTTCGCGCCCGGCGGGCAAGGCAGGTCCAGGCACGCGAAGGCCCAGCCCGCGACCGCGGCGGATCGCGACCGCGCCGGCGCCGTAAGGTTCGCCCGGCCATCCCATACGGCCTGCGCCCGTGCCTCCGTCAGCGGGAGCCGCTGCCAGCTCTCCACGGCGTGCACCGCGCAGTCGTTGGCGAAGCGGCCCGCCCCCTCGCAGCGTCGAAGCTGGGTCGTGAGGTCCGCGTCGCGGAAGCGGTCCACGACCTGAAACCGACAGTCGTCATCGGCGCAGAAATCGAGCCAGGCCGCCGCCCGGGTGATCTGGCTGGGATCGGTCGCGATGTCGCCCATCGCCCCGGGGGGTGGGATGGCGATGTCGCGCAGACGCGCGGACACGAACCGATAGCGGCACTCGTTCTCCCAGGACCCCGCGATTGCGCAGCGCGCGGCTGCGGCGTCGGGTGACAGGTACCGAATCGAGGTGGCGATGCAGTAGCCGAAGGTGTCGGGGTCGTCGTACCGCGCACACTCGTCCGCGTCGGGCACCTCGGGCCGCTGCCATCCCGCCGGCTGGGCGACGCATGCGAGCAGCAGCCAGAGCATCTAGTCGCGCGCGAGGTGCAGGGCCGAGAGGTGGCGCACGCAGACGTCCTCCCGCTGGACTCCGGTGAGCTTGCAGAGCTGCGTGGCCTGGGTCAGGTCCACGTTGCCCCGGTTCTGACGGATCCAGAGCTCGATCGCGAGGCCCCGCTCCACGGGATCGCCGATCCGGGAAGCCCGCGCGTACGCGCCGGCGACGTCGGTGGGGGGCAACGCCAGCATCTCCATCCGGAGCTGCTCGTCCGGACTGGGCGGAGGCGGGACCGGAGCGCAAGAAGCGAGCGCCCACAGCGTCAGCGATAGACGGACCGACCACATGAAGTCGATATTACTCCCAACTGTGGGCCCGCGCAGCCGACCAATCAGTGATCGGCGTGCGCCGTATACGCCGCGGCGTCCATGAGCCCGGCCAGCTCGCTCGGATCGGCGACGCGGAGCTTGAACAGCCAGCCGGCGCCGGCTGCGTCCTTGTTGATCACCGACTCGTTGCCGTCGAGCGCGGTGTTGACCGCGGTGACGATGCC
>JAYVAS010000490.1:0-4780 GCA_043750895.1 Pseudomonadota bacterium | reverse complement strand
CGGTGCCAGCAGCCGGGGAGAGCAGGTAGACCCCACCCTCGCACCAGGCCGAATACGCGTAGGACGTCTTCATCCACATGTTGAACTGAAAGCCCGAATCCCCCAACAGGAACGTGCCCGGCTCGGCACCGTCCACCGCGAGGGGGGTGACCGGCTCGTACCCGCTGGCCAGCGTCAGCGTCGCGAAGGGGTCGTCGCCCGGTCGGGTCGCCGTGCTGTCCGCATCCGCGTCGGCGTCCGTGTCGGCGTCCGCGTCGGTGTCGGTGTCGGTGTCGGTGTCGGTGTCGGTGTCCGCGTCCGTGTCTGAAAGGGCCAGATCGGGCGGACGCCCGGGAGCGGGAGGCGTGCAGCCGACGACGAGCGCGAGGAGCATCGAGCCTTGGGGTCCCCCCCTACTATACTCCTCAGCCGCCGAGCCGCGAACCGTCAGCCGCCACGACGATCCGTGTTGCCATCGCCAGGTCCGGACCTACATTTACGGCGTTCTCGGGGTCACTCGTGCCTGTCTCCCGCGTCCCGTGGGTGTCCGTCGCCTTGACCGGCCTCGGGGTCGTCGGCTTCCTCTTCCTCCGCCCCGACCGGTGGTCGAGCCCGAACGAGCTGTGGGGGCTCCTCGCCGCGCCGGTGGTCGGGATGAGCCTGGACGCCGCGCTCACCCCCAGCCTGGGCCGCTCCGGCGCGCCCGGCGCGGACATCGCCGCCATCGTGCTGCGGCGAACCCTGACCCTGCTCGTCGGTGCGCTGGTCGTGCTCTGGCTCGGCATCACCTGGGACATCGGTCACGGCGCGTTGGGCCCCGGCTTCTACGCGGGCCTGTTCACGATGCTCCTGGTGGTGCCCGTGTCGATGGTGATGTGGACGCGCGTCCGGATCCCGCAGGCCCCGCCGACCGCGACGGCCCGCGGCTGGACGGGGCTGCTCTGGTACGCCGAACCGCAGGACCCACGCATCTGGGTGCCGAAGCGCTTCGGCTGGGGCTGGACGCTCAACTTCGCGCATCGGCACGCGTGGACTCAACTCGGGCTCCTCCTCCTGCCCCTGGCAGCGGTGTCGATCGTGGCGGCCCTGGCCAGCCACTGACCCGTCGCCCCGCACCGACCTTAGGCCTTCATCACCTGGTAGGCGTGGTTCAAGCGCGCGGTCCGGTGGGTCGCTCTCGCGGCGTCGGCGGGGTTCAGGTCGGGATGCGCCGCCTGGACCAGCCGCTTCCACGCCGCGCGCACCGTCTCCGCATCTGCATCCACCGGGACGCCGAGCAGCCCGGCCGCGCCGCCGCGGGTCAGCTCGACGGAGGACGCGTCCACCGCGGCCCGAATCGGCGCCGCGTCGATGCCCAGGGCCTCGCTCAGCGCCTCGGCGTAGGCCTCGGGCGCATCCCCCGGCCAGCACGCCCGGGTGCCGACCAGGAGCCACTCCACCACCCCCGCCGCGCCGGCCGGGTCCACGTGGCGCCCCAGCCGCTCGGCCACCTTGGCCGGGGTGAGCCGCTCCAAGTCCGCCCCGCGCAGCTCGCGCAGCCACGTCTTCAGCCAGGTCTGACCGGCCTCCTCGAGCGGGTAGGCCTCGGTGAAGCGGGTCCGGATGAAGCGCACGTCGTCACGGGTCAGCGCCCGCCCGCCCGCGCGCGCGCACGCCACGAGCGCCATCACCACGCGCGCTGGCCCCGAGTTGCCCAACTGCCGCACCGGCGAGGGCAGCGCCACCCGATACCGCGCCCGATCCGCCGCCCCGTCCGCCCCCGTCAGCCGCACCTCCACCACCACGGCGCCGTCGGCCACGTCCACCAACGAGGCGTAGGGCACGAACACCTCGGGGAGGGTGCACAGCTCGGGATCGGCCTCGATCGTGACCGTCGCCTTCCACGTGGTCCCCCGCACCCGCACCCGCACGTCCACGTCGGTGGCGTTCAACCCCCGCGCGGTCCACACCGGCACCAACACCATCCCCGGACCGACCGGACGGAAGGCGTGGTGCTGCCAATCGAGGCGCTCCAGCGCCAGGGGCGGATCCTCGGCCCCGGGCTCGGCGTCGCTGTCCGCGAACCAATGGCCCAGCGCCGCCCCCGCCGCCATCCCCATCGGACCGCCGACGATGCCGCCGAACAGACCGCCGAGGACCTTACCGGTCCAGCCCACGCCGCCACTCCGCGCTGCCGTTGGGCGTCTCCCAGATCCGCACCACGGTGACCGTCACCCCGGTGTCCGCCAGCAGCTCCTGCGCGATGCAGGCGAGCTCCTCGGCGAGCACCTCCGCCGTCGGCGGCCGTGACATCCAGAACACCGGACGCCCATGCGCGGCGTTCGACGCCGCCAGCGCCGGCACCGCCGGGTCCGGGTCCCCCTCCATCAGGATGGCGGTGTGGTCCCAATGGGCGTCGATCCACGCCCCCACGCGCTCCTTGACCACCCCGAAGTCGATGACCCGACCCCGGTCGTCCAGGCCCGCCTCGCAGGTGATCTCGGCGGCGTACCGGTGGCCGTGGAAGGCGGCGCACTTCGACTCGTGCCGCGGGATGCGGTGCATCGCGTCCCATTCCAGCCGGCGCGTACAGGTGGTTGCCACAGGCGTCAACTCCGACATGACGGATGTGTCAAGTCACGCCACGACCTATCCCGGACGCACGCTTCCGTCGCGGGCCGTCGCCGGCGCTACAAGATTCGGGCTCGCCTCCTCCCGCCGTCGCGGCTAACCTCCCAACAGATGTTGTCGATCCCCCTCACCTCCGCGTCCCGCTTCGGCTCAGGTCTCTGTACCTGTTGCTGTACCGGGGGCCGGGGTGCGCGCGTGGGTCCTTCCGACCTGTAGTCCCGCCCCGGTCCTGAAGCCGACCAACCGCCCCTTCTGGCGCCTGCTTCACCTCCGGAGTTCATATGTCTACTGGTCTTTCCCTGCCCACCGTCCACGTCCTCTACGAAAACCCCGCGTGGCTGCCGCCCCTGGTCGCCGGCCTCGAGGCGGAGGGCTTCCCCGTCCGCCTCGTCGAGATGGTGGACGGCACCCTCGATCCCGACGCCCCGCCGCCCGAAGGCATCTGGCTCAACCGGATGAGCCCCTCGTCCCACACCCGCGGACACGGCAACAGCGTCGAGCTCACCCGCGAGACCCTGGCCTGGTTGGCGTCCTGGGGCCGTCGGGTCGTCAACGGTGCCGCCGCCTTCGAGCTCGAGATGAGCAAACTCCGCCAGCACCTCGCGCTTCGTCGCCACGGCATCGACGCGCCCCGCACGGTGCTGGGGGTCGGGGCCGAGGGGCTCGTGGCCGCAGCCCGGACCTTCGACGGCCCGTTCATCACCAAGCACAACCGCGGCGGCAAGGGACTGGGGATCGCCCTGTTCCGTACCGCCGACGAGCTGGCCGCCCGCCTCGCGGAGGGGAGCTTCGACCTGGGCCCCGACGGGAAGATCGTGCTCCAGCAGTACATCGAGGCCCCCGCCCCGTTCATCACCCGGGTGGAGATCGTGGGCGGTCGCTTCCTGTTCGCCATGCGGAGCGCCACCACCGACGGGTTCGAGCTGTGCCCCTCGGACGCCTGCCAGGTGCCCGCCGCGGTGCCGGACGTCTGCCCCGCCGACGGCGGCGCGAGCAAGTTCAGCCCCTCGCCCCTGACCGACGACGACCCGCTCGTCGCCAGCTACGTGCGGATGTGCCGGGCCGAAGGCATCGAGGTCGCCGGCATCGAGTTCATCGAGGACCACGCCGGGCGCCGGTACACCTACGACATCAACGGGACCACCAACTACAGCGGGGTGCTCGGCGCGCGTATCGGCATCGACGGCATGCGCGAGGTGGCCCGGTACCTGCGGCGTGAGGTGGTGCCGTCGCTGGCGCTGGGGTTGGTGGCGTAGGCCCGGCCGCTCAGCTCGTCTCGCGCATCCATCGGACCACGAGGTCAACGACATCACCGAACTCCGATCCGGGGGCGATGGTGATGACGCCGCGATCAACGGCGGCCCACGCGACGAGCCCGGCGGGATCGTCGAAGCGGAAACCGTCGGTCGGCTTCGGGGCCACGCCTCGGTGCAGCACGAGCTCGACGCGGTCCCCCGGTTGGAGCCGGAACGTGACGCGGTCGTCGCCGGCATAGCGAAAGTTCGGCGCGTTCCACTTCACGGTCTCGCTGACACCGGGAAGGGCGGCACGGATCGCGGCGCGGATCCGCCTGATCTCGTCGCGGCGGGGATGGGTGAGGTTCGACAGGTACTGCTCGACGTCGACCGGCTTCTTGCTCATCGGGGGTCGTTCTAGCCGAAGACCCGCGCGATGGGTAGGAACCCGGCGCAGGTGCGGGGCCTCGATCCGATTGCCATCTCCGTCAACCCAACCTTGACGGATGTGTCAAGTCCCGGTAGACCCCCCTCCCGCTCGGGCCCTCCCGTCCCGGCGGCGAGCGTCCGATGTCCGCAATCCGCGCCCAGCTCCCCGACCACGCCTCCCACGCCGACGTCCGGGGCATCCCCATCGACCGGGTGGGCATCAAGGGCCTCGCCTGGCCGATCACGGTGTGGGACCGCGAGAACCGGACCCAGCACACCGTCGCCACCATCGACGCCACTGTGCAGCTCCCGGCCGACGTGAAGGGCACGCACATGAGCCGCTTCGTCGAGGTGCTCCAGACCGCCCGGGCCGAGCTCTCGCTCAAGAGCCTGCCGGGGGTGCTCGCCGAGATCCAGCGGCGCCTCGGCGCCGAGGTCGCCCAGATCGACGTCCGTTTCCCCTACTTCATGATGCGCAGGGCGCCGGTCTCGGGCGCGGAGTCGCTGATGAACTACGGCGCCGGCTT
>JAYVAS010000489.1:0-6312 GCA_043750895.1 Pseudomonadota bacterium | reverse complement strand
CTACCAGGCGCCGGCAGACCACGAGCGACACTTCCACGAAACCGCGGCGAACCCCGCGACCTGAACCCCAAGTGGTCCGTCAATTCGGGGCAAGGTCAGTCGTCGCCTGGAACGACGAAGCACGGGGTGTACCGCGCCGGGTTTCCTCAGTGCGGAGTTGTCCTCATCGACGCAACGATTATCTCTTGGAGGTCAACGGGGCCTTCGCGCCGTCCCGCCGCCCCTTCATCCCTTCGGAGCCGCCCATGTCCGCAATCGTCCCTACCTCTGCGCCCCTCCACCGCGAGATCCCCCACGGGCGGCGGATTGTCGCGCGCACCGCCGGCCACACGCAGGGCCCGATCACGCGCCTGATGAGCCCCGGCGACCTCGGCGAACGGCTCAAGCCCTTCGTCTTTCTCGATCGCTTCGCGTTCGAGGGCGCAAACGCACCGGTGATGGCGACGCACCCGCACTCGGGCATCGCGACGCACACGACGCTGCTCGAAGGGGCGTTCGACTACGAGGACTCGACGGGCAAGTCCGGTCGCCTGAACCCGGGGAGCGTCGAGTACATGCAGGCCGGCGGTGGCGTATGGCACGGCGGCCGGGTCGCCGCCACGCGGGTGCGGGGCTTTCAGCTCTGGATCGCGCTACCGCCCGCGCTCGAGCTGGCGCCCGCAGAGAGCCACTACGTCGACGTCAGCGCCGTCCCCGACGATGGTCGCGTGCGCGTGCTGCTAGGCACGTATGGCGGGCGCAGCAGCCCCCTCCCGGCCCCCGCGGCAATGACCTACCTGCACGTCACGTTGCGCGATGGCGAGGCCTGGCGCTACCAACCGCCCGTCGGCCACCACGTCGCGTGGCTGGCGCCGAGCTTGGGCGCCGTGCGGGTGGACGGCGAAACGGTGAGCCGCGAACTTGCCATCTTCGAGGAGGGCGAGGCCCCGATCGACCTCGTCGCCGTCGGCGAGACGGAGCTTGTCCTGGGCTCCGCCGCGAGGCACCCCCACGCATTGGTGACCGGCAGCTACTCGGTCCACACCAGCGAGGAGGCCCTGCGGCGCGGGGAGGCCGGCTATCGGCGCGTCGCGGCCGAGGTCCGTCGGGCGGCGGGTCGTTGAGGGGTTCAGTCGGTTGGCCCCCGGTCGTCGTTCACGGTCTGGTCAGCGGGAGTCGTCGGGTGCAGGTCTTCGAGCGCCGAGGCCTCGACGGCGCCCCCGGTTGCCATCTGCCGCTGAGAACGATGCCAGGTGACGTTCATGCTTGCCTCGGATCGGGTCATCGGACCCAGTCGTTTGGGCTATTTGACCCACCTCACGGGACCGCGAGGGCGGCGATCGCCTTCACCACCGGCTCGTTGGGGTCGGTCACGGCCGCCTGTCGGAGCACGATGCGCCCCTCGCGGTCGAGCAGCGTGACCGGCGAGGTGTGGGAGAGCTCTCCGTCCGCCTGCGCCGCGTACCGCACGTCGAGGAGCGCGGCGATGGGGCGCAGGTCGTGGGGATCGGGGCGGGTGAGCGCCCACTCCGGCGCGCCGACGTGGTACCGCTCCGCCGCCTCGCGCAGCGCCTCGGGCGTGTCGCGCTCGGGGTCCATCGACACCAACAACACGCGGGTGTCGGCCCGCACGGCCGGATCGAGGCCCGCCAGGATCGACTGCACCTTCCCGATCATCAGCGGGCACGCCTGGGTGCAGGACGCGTAGAACATCGCCACGACCGTCGGGTGCCCGCGGTGCACGTCCAGCCCGACCGCGCGGCCGTCGGCGTCGGTCAGCCGGTAGGGGAGCCCGTACAATGACGCCTCCACCGGTGTCTCCGCCGGGGCGCCGCTCCCGGTAACCGCTTCTTTTTTTTCGCCACTCGCCACTGCGCCTTGCTCCGGCGGCTCGCCGCAGCCGGTCAGCACCGCCCACACCAGCATCATGGATCGCGCGCGCATCGGAACCCCAGGTTGCTCGTTGTATAGTTCGCTGACAGCGAGCTTCGGAAGGCCACGCGCATGAACGCCGCGTAGTCGTCCTTGGCCGCCGCCGCGGCCGCCCCGCCGCCGCAGTAGAGCCCGCGGTCGGGGTCCTTGTCGCTCCGGTTGTCCACCGAGGCCAGGGTCGCGTTGAAGTCCTCGACCCACTCCCACACCAGCCCGTGCAGATCGCGCACGCCCCAGGCGTTCGCCGGCCGGCCGCCGACCTCCGGCAGCACCTCCGGTGAGGGCGAGCCGTACCAGGAGAGGATCTCCTGGAGGTACGCCGGGTCTTCCCGTCCGTCCTTCGCCGTCGCGCTCGCCGCCGCCGCGAGCTCCCACTCGGCCTCGGTGGGGAGCCGTGCCCCGCGCGCGTCGCAGTACGCCCGCGCCGCGAACCAGCTCACCTCCACCACCGGCGCGCGGTCCGGCGCCGCCTGCCCGAGCGTCTCCCCGCCGGCCCACCGACCGAGGTAGCCGCGGTCGGCGAGCAGCGGGTTCACACTTCCGCGACGCCATTCTGGATGGAGCCGGACGAACGCGAGGAACTCCGCGTTCGTGACCGGCTCGAGGTCCAGCTCGAACGCCGCGACCGGCACCCGCTCGAACCCCTTGGCCGGGTAGAGCGGGGTGTACACGCCGGGACCGACGACGGCCGAGAGGGCCACCATCGTCGCGGTGAAGCCGGGGAGAGGCACAGGGATCACGGAGGCCTCCTAGTGGGGTGCGCCGGGGGGACGCGCCGTCTTGCCCCGGACCGCCGCGACCTCGGCCGCCGTCACCACGTCGCCGGCGTTGCCGAAGCCGTTGCGGACGTAGGTGAGGATGTTCGCCACCTCGTCGTCGTTGAGGTTCGAGAGCGGCGGCATCACCGAGTCGTACTCCTTCCCGTTCACGGTCATCCTACCGGACACGCCGTTGAGCACCACGCCGATCGCGCGCTCCTTGTCGGCCATCAGGTAGTCGGACGCAGCGAGCGGCGGGAACACGTCGGCGATGCCGGCGCCGTCGGCCTGGTGACAGGTGGAGCAGGTGCCCGCGAAGAGCAGCTTGCCCGCCTCGATCTGGTCCTCCTTGGTGAGCGCGCCCGTCTTCGCCTTCTCCGTCGCCGCGATGACGGCGCCCGTCGTGTCGGCCTTGTCGGAGAGGTAGACCGAGTCGACCTCCTTGCCGGAGTACAGGTCCTTCCGCTCGTCGCCGGTGACCTTGAGCATGCCCAGCGCGCCCTTGTTGAAGGTGCGGAACAGCGAGTGGTCGACGAGCAGGTAGGTGCCGGGCACCTCGACGGTGAACTCCACGATGGACGAGCCGCCCGCGGGCACGATCGTCGTCTGGACGTTCTCCTGCACCCGCGTCCCGCCCTCGGTGTAGACCCGGTCGAAGATCTCGCCGATGACGTGGAAGCTGGAGACGAGGTTCGGCCCGCCGTTGCCGACGTACATGCGGATCGTCTCGCCGACCTTGGCGGTGAGCGCCTTGTCGCCGACGAGGGCGCCCTCCGAGCCGTTGAACAGGACGTAGGTGGCGTTCTCGTCGATCGCCTTCTGCATGTCGAAGGGCTGCAGGCCCTTCTCCCGGTACTTCCCGACCGTGTAGAAGTCGCCCTGCATCACGTAGAACTCGCGGTCCACCTTCGGCAAACCGCCCGGCGGCTCAACCAGGATGAGGCCGTACATGCCGTTGGCGACGTGCATCCCGACCGGCGCGGTGGCGCAGTGGTAGACGTAGAGGCCAGCGTTCAACGCCTTGAACGTGAACTGCGACTCGTGCCCCGGGGCCGTGAACGAGCTCGCCGCGCCGCCGCCCGGGCCGGTGACGGCGTGCAGGTCGATGTTGTGGGGCATCTTGCTCTTCGGGTCGTTCTGCAGGTGGAACTCGACCGTGTCGCCCTGGCGGATGCGGATGAACTGCCCGGGGACGTCGCCGCCGAAGGTCCAGAACGTGTAGTCGACGCCATCGGAGATGGGCTTGGTCACCTCCTCGACGGTGAGCTCGACGACGACCTTCGCGGCCTCGGGGCGGGTGATCGGCGGAGGGACCGCCGGCGCCGCGGTGAGCGTCGCCTTGATCGGTTCGCCCGTGGGGGTGACCTTGGCGGCGTCGGTCGAGGTCATCGGGCCCGGGGGCGCCTTGGCGGGGGCCGGGTCAGGCTGGGAGCAGCCGGCGAGCGCGAGGAGCGCGCTCAGGGCGGTGAGCGAGAGCGGGGAAACGGACTGCATCTTCTCTCCGGGTGGGCGCCCCTGCGAATGCAAGTCCCGTACCAACCGGTCCCGGCGTCCTAGCCCTTCCCGAAGAGGCGGCCCAGGACCCGCTCCCCGATGCCCCTTCGCGCCGGCTTCGCGGGCGAAGGGTCTGGCCGACGCGGGGCCGCGCGGGCGGCGGACTCCTGGGCGATCTGGGCTTCGGCCGCGGCGTCGATGGCCTCCAGGTCGGGGGTGCCCGGCAAGAGGGCGAGGGCGGCGGGGAAGAGCTCCTCGTCCTCCTTACGGGCGTGCTCGGCCAGATCGTCCAGGAGCGCCGTGAGGGCGGCGCCGGCCGCACCGGCGCGGGGCACGTCCGCCCGGAGCTGCGCTTCGAGGCGGCGGATGTTGGCGTGGTCGACCTTCATCTGCGGGATCGGCCCCATCACGTGCATCGCCGTGCTTTGGTCGCCCCCTGCCAGCGCCTGGATCGACGGGAACAGGATGACCTCCTCCTTCATGAGGTGGTCCTCCAGCACCTGCGCCAGCTCCGCCCAGTGCTGGCGGATGTCCACCGGGGCGCCGCGGAGCGCGTTGGTGAGGGGGGCCATCTCGCGGTGGAGGTAGGCGTGGTGGGTGTCCAGGATCGACTGGGCCAGTCGGGCAACGTCGGTAGGTTCCATCCCTGGGACTTAGTCCGCGGTGGGAGGTCGACCCGCGGTCCCGCGGGTCTGCCGTCGGCCGGGGGACGGAGGCCTCGTCGCCCGGCGCCCAGCGCGACGCTTGGTCGGGCGCGCCACGCGTGGGCTGGATTCCCGGGGTGCTCCAGCTTCTGGCTGCCCGCGGGATCAGCAACGGAAGTCGCGTCGCGTACTGGTACGGGGTGGTCACGGCCGGCGTCAGCCTGTTCTCCTGCCTCCTTCCGGTCGCAGGTATGGTGCTTTATAGCTTGCTCATTCCCGAGAGCCGCCGGCACTTCCAATAGGGTGGGGTGGCGGCGGCACGCCCCTTGCATCGATGGACGGCGCCCCCGGAGTTCCCATGTCCACCGCCGTTCGTCTTCGTGCCCGCATCTTCTCGGCCCTCGGCATTGCCGCGATCATCCCGCTGACCAGCTCCGCCGAGACTGGCACCCCAACCTACGCCGAGACCCTCTGCCTCACCGACAACGGCGACGGCGTGTGTCCGGACCCGACGATGGCGGCCGAGGCGCTGCGCGTGCCCGAGGGCTGCACCCTGGTGTCGGTCGACGCGGAGGGCACGTTCGCCGACGGGCAGTGCTGCTTCCCGGTCACCCTCGAGTGCGCGGCGGACACGGGTTACAAGGACTTCGACGGGTACGACGACTGCGGCTGCTACGGCCGGCCCTTCGTGCTCGAGGGGAAGCCGCTCCAGGCGGTGGAGGCCGAGACCGAGGGGTGGTCGCTCGAACGCCGCCCCGAGGTGCACGCGCTCTCGGACGTGCAGCGGGCGCAGCTCGCGGCGTTCTGGACGGAGAATGGTCTGGCCGAGCACAGCTCGGTGGCCGGCTTCGCCCGCTTCGTACTCGACCTGTGTGCCCATGGGGCATCGAGCGAGCTGGTCCAACGCGCGCTGGTCGCGGCGGTCGAGGAGACGCACCACGCCCGGCTGTGCTTCGGCCTCGCCAGCGCCTACGCGGGTCGCCCCGTGGGTCCGGGGACGATGGAGATGAACGGGGGGGCGCCGGTGGCGCGGACCCTGGTCGAGCTGGCCGTGACCACCGCCCGTGAAGGGGCGGTCGGCGAGACGCTGTCCGCGCTCATCGCCGCGGAGATGTTGGGTCGGACGACCGACCCCGCGGTGCGGGAGGTCCTGGGCCACATCGTGCGGGACGAGGGCCGTCATGCCGAGCTGGCCTGGGCGACCCTGAAGTGGGCGATCGCGGTCGGCGGGGACGAGGTGCGGGACGCCGTGGCAGCCGAGCTCGCGAACGCCGCTATGCGGGTCGACGCGGAGGAGGTCGTGGACGCGGCGCTCATCCGCCACGGGCTGGTGCCCCGCGGCCTGCTCCGGCAGGTGGTGGCGGAGGGGATCCGCGAGGTGATTGCACCGGCGGCAGCGGCGCTGTTGGGGCGGCCGGCGCGTCGGGAGTCGGCGCTCGCGCCCTCGGCGGCCGCGACGGGGTGATCGGCGGGGGGCGTTGCGGGGGGCCGGGCCCCCCCCCCCC
>JAYVAS010000488.1:0-2490 GCA_043750895.1 Pseudomonadota bacterium | reverse complement strand
TGGTGTCGGGCGCGGGGCACTCGACCTACGGGCTGTACACCACCAACGCCGCCGCGTTCCAGGTGCAGTCCCTGGGCTTCCTCTGGGTGGAGATCGACGGCAATCGATTCACCGGCGTGTTCTATGACCAGGACGGCGTCGAGCTGTACCGCGGGACGATCACGAAGTAGGCACCCGGGCCGCCGCTGGGGAAGGCGCGCCGGCGCGCCGCCCCACCCCGCCCGGCGCTACCAGACCTCGCACCGGTTGGTCGGGTTCATCGCCGTCCCCGACGCGCATCCGAACGCCGCGGCGAACTCGGGCGTGTTGGTGGCCGGCCCAATCACCCGGTAGCGACCCGGGCTGTGCGGGTCCGAAAGGGCCAGGACCTTGGCGTACTCGGGGGAGATGACGTTGCACCATCCCTGCGCGGCGGCGAGGAAGAACACCTGGTCTTCGGTGAGACCGGGGATGTTCGCGGGCTGCGCCCCGGTGTTCGCCTTGTAGGCCCGGTAGGCCTGCTTGACACCGCCGAGGTCGGCGATGTTCTCGCCCATGGTGAGGGCGCCGTTGACGTAGAGGCCGGGCTGGATCTCGTACTTGTTGTACTGCTTCTCGACGCAGGCGGTGCGCTCCTCGTAGCGGGTGGACACCTCGGGTGACCACCACTCGGCCAACTTGCCGCTGGGATCGAACTTCCGCCCCTGATCGTCGAAGCCGTGGGTCAACTCGTGACCCATGACCATCCCGATGGCGCCGTAGTTCATGACCGGCGGGAACGACTGGGAGAAGAACGGGGGCTGCAGGATCCCCGCGGGGAACACGATCTCGTTGACGGTCGGGTTGTAGTAGGCGTTCACGGCGGGCGCCGTCATGTACCACTCGCTCCGGTCGGCGGGCTTCCCCACCTTGGCGACCTGGCGCGCGTTCTCGAAGGTGGTGGCGGCGGTGAGGTTCTCGAAGAACTTCCCGGTTTCGATGGGCATCGCCGTGTAGTCGCGCCACGCATCGGGGTACCCGATCTTGTTCATGATGGCCTTCATCTTCGCGACTGCGCCCACCCGCGTGGGGTCGTCCATCCAGGCCAGCCCGGGGAGGCCGAGCTCGAAGGCCTTCTCGATCTCGCCGATGGTGGTCAGGGCGATGGCCTTGGAATCGCCGGGGAAGCGGGCGTCCACCCAGGCCTTGCCGAGGGAGTCGCCCAGGGCGGTGTCGGTCGAGCGGACACAGCGCTTCCACCGGGGCTCCGGCTGCTTCTGCCCGGAGATGGCCCGGGTGAGATCGAAGGCGGTCGCGTAGGTGGCGGCGTCCAGGGCGTCGGCGAAGCGGGTGACCGCGTTCCACGACAACCACGCCTTGAGCACCGGCAACGGGGTCTTCTTCACGATGGCGCCGAACCGGGCGTAGACCTCGGGCGTCTCTACGCTGATGGCGGTGAGGCCGTTCGCGCCGCCCCCGTCCAGCCAGAGGTCCCAGTACAGATCCGGCGCCGTCTTGACGAGGCCGGCCCGGTCGATCTTGTGGTAGGTCTTGTCGGGGTCCCGCAGCTCGGTGCGGGGGAGGCTCGCCCCGGCGAGGGCCTTCTCGAAGGCCACCACCTTGGGCGCCAGGGTGGCGGCGTCGGCCACCCCCGTGTGGGTGAGCTGGGCGGTGATGGTGGCCTGGAGCTTGGTCACCAGGGCCACGCTCGCCGCGTCGGTCCCGAGGTAGTAGTCGCGGTCGGGCAGGCTCAGGCCGGCCTGGGACATGTAGAGGATGGAGGTCTCCGGCGCCTTGTAGTCGCCGTCCACCCACGCGCCTGCGAGGGTGTTGACCCCCAGTGCGCTCAGCTTGCCGCTCATCCGGGCGAAGCCCTTCAGGTCCTTGACGGCCGCGATCTCCGCGAGCAGGGGCTTGATGGGGGCGACGCCGCGCGCCTCGTTGCCCGCTTCGTCCATGCACGACCCGTAGTAGGCCCCCAGCTTCGCCTGGTCGGGCGGAGGGTTGGGGTTCGCGGCGATGGCGTCGAGCAGCTCCCGCTGGGTGGTCAGGTTCTTGTCCCGGATCACCGAGAAGCTGCGGCTCCACGAGGGCCGATCCGCGGGGAGGGGGGTGGCCTTGATCCAGCCTCCGCACGCGTACTGGTAGAAGTCGTTGCACGGCGACACGCTGGTGTCCAGCGCGGCCAACATCGCCGACGCGTAGTCGGGCAGGGGTGCCGGGGCCGCGACGGGGACGGGCGCGGCGATTTCGGTGGCGACGGGCTTCGGGGTACACGAGAGCAGGGCGAGAAAGGTGAGCATCGGGCGCGGGTAGTGTGCGCGCGCGCGGATCGCAAGCAAGGTTCACGCGGTGCTGACGACCGGCGGGACGGGCGAAGGCGGCGGCGAGGCCTTTCCCACGTTTCCGGCCGGTTAGTCCCCCATGCCGCCTGGGCGTCGGCTCACAAAGCGATGAAACGACGCGGCATGGGGGACTGCGGAGTGGGGGAGAGGGGCGCGGAAGGCGGGTTATCCACCCGACTTCCGCCGA
>JAYVAS010000487.1:0-5712 GCA_043750895.1 Pseudomonadota bacterium | reverse complement strand
AACTTCATCGACGTGATCACCACCACCACCGCCGACGGCCAGTGGCTGTTCTTGCGGCAGTTCTCCAACTCCCTGCTCGTCGCGGGCGCCACCAGCCTGGTCGGCGTCGGCCTGGCCTGCACCGCCGGCTACGCGCTCTCCCGCTGGGAGTTCCCGGGCAAGGAGCCGCTGATCTCGGCGTTCCTGTTGACCCAGATGTTCCCGGGCGTGGTGATGGCCATCCCGCTCTACCTGCTGCTCGATCAACTCGGCCTGTTGGACTCCCTCACCGGCCTCGTGCTCGTGTACGCGACGACCGCCGTGCCCTTCGCGACCTGGAACCTCAAGGGCTACTTCGACACCATCCCGCGGGAGCTGGAGGAGGCGGCCCGCATGGACGGCTGTTCCCGCTGGCAGACCTTCACCCTGATCGTGCTGCCGCTGGCCCGACCGGCGTTGGCGGTCACCGGGTTGTTCTCCTTCCTCACCGCCTGGAACGAGTTCATCCTCGCCGCCACCCTGATCGGCGACGAGCGCGCCTACACCCTCCCCGTGGTGCTCAACGGCTACGTCGGCGAGTTCTCGGCCGAGTGGGGCCACTTCGCCGCGGGGGCCATCGTGGTGAGCGTCCCGGTGGTGGTGTTGTTCTTCTTCCTGCAGAAGCAGCTCGTCGAGGGGCTGACCAGTGGCGGGGTGAAGGGGTAGGCCTATAGGACGCCGTGGGGGTGCAGGTGCTGTTCCTGTCTGCCACGGCCTTCGCCTTGACCTTCGATTCCCCGCGTTCGGTGGACACCTGGGGCCTGTTCCGCGATCCGGTCGACTACGCGGCCTCTCCGGCGGGCCTCGCCGGCTTCGAGGGCCACGAGCTGTACACCGCGCTGTCCGGGCTCGCGGCGGCGACGGGCGTGGCGTCGGCCGGATGGCTCGGCGGCTCCTCTTCGGGCAGCCTGCTCGCGGCAGGAGACTTCACGTTCTCCGGGAAGCAGGCCTTCGACGACCAGACCCCGGCGGAGGACGCGCCGCGGGACCAGGCCGGAGCGGGCGGGTTCACCTTCGCCTACGCGCGGCCGGTCCGGGCCGGCGCCTGGGGCGTGGCCGTGGCGGTGGACTTCGACGGCGCCACCGAGAGCTTCGTCTGGGACGAGGACGACGGCGGGATCGACAGCTACGGGATCGACACCAGCGAGGCGTCCGACGGCGTCGTGGCGCGCCGGGCGCGGACGCTGGCGGTCGTCGCGGGATTTCGGACGGACGCGCGCGACTCCGGGCACGCGTTCCACCTCGGAGTCCGCGAACACCGCGGCACAGAGGTGGCGTCGTCCACCGACGGAAGCTCGCTCGACGGGTACGTCTCAGGTAGTCCCGGGCGGGACGAGGCCTTTGGGAACATCGAGGAATACGGCCCCTTCGCCCGGTGGGAAGTGTGGATCGGGATGCCGGCCGATCGGCGTCTCCGCGTTGATCTCGGTCTCGAGGGCCGCCGGGGGGCCTTCGCCGTCGACGAACAGCACTGGGTGGTAGGCGACGGCGGGTACTGGGGCGGGTACTACGGCGGGGACGGCGACGGCTACTACGACGCCAACCTGAAGTTCGACAGCTTCTTCGCTGGGACCGCCGACGTCGGCGTCAGCATCGACGCGCCGGTCGGCATCGGTCGTGTCCGCGCCGGGGTGGCCGGCGCGATGGACGGATCCGTGGACCAGTGGGTCGAGAACATCCAAGGCGACGGGGGCTTCGACGTGTACCGCACGCTGCAGACGACCGCCGGATGGGAGCTAGCCGTCCCTGTGGCCGCGGAGTTCCCGCTCTCACCCCGGTGGACCGTGCGCGCGGGGGTGCGCGCTCAGCTCCTGGGTTCGTGGGATCGTCTCAGAGAGCAGGTCGACGGGGACACGGCGACGTCCACGGAGGTGGCCATGTCCACCCGGACCGGGGCGCGGCTGGGGGTGCGCTTCGAGCCCGTGCCGGCCTTACGGTTCGACCTGAGCGTCGGTACCACCTCGGGTGGCGTCCAGGTGCCGGCGGGCGTCTCCGCCTCGGGCGTGTCCGTCGCGCTCGTCGCGTGCTTCTGAAGGGTCGTCGACCCCCCTACTCCACCGTCAGCACCCGCTCCTGGTTCCCGGCGAGGTTCGTCCACGTCTGCGACGCCCCACCCGGCCGGGTGGCGACGACCACGTCCACCAAACACACGTCGCCGAGCCCGAAGGTGAGGGGGACGTCGTTCTGGGTGCCGTACACGCCGTAGCCGCCCGAGACCTCCTGGGTCTGGGTGATCCCGCCCGCGGTCACGTCGACGCGGGTGCCCACCGGCAGGCCGGCGATGCGGATGTAGTTCATCGGGGGGAGGACGTTCTCGTAGTAATGGGCCTGGTGGTCCGTCCACGGGGTGCCGCTGCGGGCGTTGGAGGACCCGGTGACGACGTCGATGTCCCCGTCGCGGTCGAAGTCGGCGACGGCGAGCCCGGCGGGCCACGGTTGGTTCATGCCGGTCTGGTCGCTGACGTCCTCGAACTGCCCCGGCGAGGTCTGCCGCCAGAGCCACATCTGGGTGCCCTCGTAGTCGCTCGAGCCGAGCAGGATGTCCTTCCAGCCGTCGCCGTCGAAGTCCAGGAACGCCGCGTACAGATCGCCCTCGTTCCAGTCCTGACGGGTCGAACGGGGCCGGGCGAGGCCGTTGTCGTCGTTGGAGATGCGGTCGAAGATGCCCGTGCCGTCGTTGAGCAGCAGCTCGGTGGAGTCGCTGGAGTCACCGGCCCACTTGTGGTGGATCTCGGCGGTGTAGAGGTCGTTGTCGCCGTCATTGTCGACGTCGGCGCACACGGTCGTGAAGGAGTTGCCGTTGTTGCGCGCCGGGAGGTCGTCGTAGCCGTCGGTCCAGTAGTCGGGGGGCCAGTAGCCGTTGCAGTCGACGGTGGGCTCGGGGTCGCACGGCCCGTAGGTGTCGCACCAGCACGCGTAGCGGGTGTTGTCGGTGTAGTCGTAGTTGTCGTCGGAGGCGTAGTGGGAGGCCTCCCCGTCGTCGACGAAGGTGCCGTCGCCCTGGTTGACGAACAGGTTGTTCCAGGCACGCGCGTAGTTGACCTTGAGCAGGTCGGGGAGGGTGTCCCCGTTCACGTCGCAGGCGGCGGCGCCGTAGGCCGGGTAACGGTCGCCGCGCTCGGTGCAGTAGTTGGTGACCCCGCACTTGTCCTGCTTGAGGCCCGCGTCGTTGGTGACCGCCGTGAAGCTGCCGTCCCCGTGGCCCCGGTAGAGCTGCGCCTGCGCCGACTCGAGCGAGCCCCCGTATTCGACGTACCAGCCGACCAACCACAGGTCCAGGACCCCGTTGGCGTCGTAGTCGACGAAGGATGCGGACGAGGTGGGGTAGCCCTTGGGGTCGCAGATCTCGGACGCCACCCCGGTGAGCGCGAAGTGCCCGGTGCCGTCGTTGAGGTAGATCTCCGAGCAGTCGCCGGTGAGGTCCGCGCTGCCGGCGTCGTAGGAGCGGCCCGCGAACAGGTCGAGGTCCCCGTCGGCGTCCACGTCACCGAAGACGTGCACGGTCGAGCTGGTGCCTTCGGTGCCCTCCCGGTTGGTGATGACGCCCCGATCGGCGGTCTCGTCGACGAAGGTGCGTCCGCCCGCGCCGTTGTCGCGGTTCATGAACAGGTAGTGATGCTGGAGCCCGTTGGCGAGGTCGTCCCGGGCGTTGCTCGTGCCGTCCCACACGTAGAGATCGGGGTAGCCGTCCCCGTCCACGTCGGCGGCGAGGTAGCGCACGCCCTGGATGCCGTCGAGGCCCATGGCGGAAGTGGTCTCGGTGTAGGCCGTCTCGCCGTCCCAGGGTGCGACCACGGTGGGGGTGCAGGTCTCCACCGAGGCGGAGTCGCCTTCCTGTTCGGAGGGGTCGGGGGGGGTGGTGCAGGCGGTGAGGGCGAGGAGGAGCATGGGGCCGAACGTTAGTCGATCCCGGCCGCGGTCGCTACGGCACGCGCACGTCCCCGCGCATCCAGCTGGTCCGGGTGTGGCCCGTGACCCGCCATTCGCCGTCCTCCTCGCGGTCGAGGTCCACCTCGAGGTGCCAGCCGTCCCCGTTCCGTGGGAGCAGCTCGGACCACTTCCCGCCTCCTTCCAACACCGCGGCGTCGAAGCGCGCGTGGGCGGTCGCGCCGGTGATGGTGACCTCTACGGGGCTCAGCACCACGCCGATGGGGCCCCGGCGCAGGAACTGGAGCGCGAGGCCGGCGCGGAGCGTGCGTGGATCGACCCCAAGCCCGTCCTCCGACCCGTGGTAGCGCGGCGACACGTGCTCCATGATGTCCCCGACGTCGCCCGCCTCCGCACCCGCGGCGACCGCGGCGACGACGGCGCGGACGCGGTCCTCCTCCGACGGACGCGGCCAGAGGAACCACGCGGCGATCACGAAGAGGACCGCGAAGATCAGCCAGGCGCGTCGGATGACCATCCTTCACCTACGCGGGGGGCTGCTCGAGCAACCGGGCGAACTCGCCGCTGTCCATGAGCTTCTGAAGGTCGGCGGCGCCCCCGATCAGCATGCCGTGCACGAACACCTGGGGGAAGGTGGGCCAGCCGCTCCAGAGCTTGATGGCCAGCCGCTCCTTCCACTTGCTCGTGTAGTCGCCGTAGCCCACGTAGTGGTAGGGCACTTCTTTGGTCTGGAGCAGGGCGCGGGCCTTCTTCACGACCGGGTTCCAGCCCATTCCCACCACGACCACCGGGTGGCTCGCGACGGCGGCGGCGACCTCCTTGACGATGTCGGCGTGGAAGGTTGCGCGCGCGTTCGCGGCGTTGGGGTGGACTCGGGTGAGGGCGTTCATGCCGCGGCTATAACCCCTCCTCGTCCTCCCCAAGCTCGGTGGTGAGGGGCGTGTAGTTCGCGCGGCCGTCGGCCATCCCGGTCGACGACTCACTTGCCGCGGCGGCCGTTTCGGTGAGCGCGGCGCACTCGGCGGAGCGGCTGTTGCTCGTACAGGCCTCGGTGGCCCACGGGTCGACGAACGAAGGCCAGCCCTCGAAGAAGGCGTAGAGGCCGTCCAAGGATTCGCCGACCCCCACGACGAAGTCCCGCATCGCGCTCCCTTCGACCACCCCGCCAACGGCGTCGACGTCGAGGATGCCGAGCAGGACGAGCGTGTCTTCGACTTGACTCACGCGCGTGTCCAGGGCGCCGGTACCGGAGAAGGTGTCGTAGTCGCCGTCGCCGTCGGCATCGAGGGCGGAGACGACGGACTCGCCCACGAGCGCATCGGTGAGGTCGTCGATGGCGGTGTTGCTCTTGTTGGACCGGCTGCTGTTGTAGTCCTGGGCGCGGCTGTCGGCGTCGGTGTTGTCCTGGATGAGGACGCCGAGCGCGGCGAGGGCGCCGGTGCCGGAGAAGGTGTCGTAGTCGCCGTCGGCGTCGGCATCGAGGGCGGAGACGACGGACTCGCCCACGAGGGCATCGGTGAGGAGGTCGACGGCGGTGGCGGTCTTGTTGGACCGGCTGCTGTTGTAGTCCTGGGCGCGGCTGTCGGCGTCGGTGTTGTCCTGCAGACCGGCTTCCACCGCTGCCAACCGGGTCAGGAGCTCGGTGTTCTGCGCTTCGAGCGCGACGACCCGCGCTGTCAGCGCGCGGGAGCTTGCCTTTTCGCTCCCCTCGACGTCGAGGGGTGTGAAGGACGCGGACCCTTCATCGGGCGCGCACGCAGTCAGGGCCAGGAGGAGGGCGATTCGCATGGGCGTCCCAGTTGGATC
>JAYVAS010000486.1:0-1538 GCA_043750895.1 Pseudomonadota bacterium | reverse complement strand
AGGTCGATGTCGACCGCGGTGCCGTACCGCGACAGCGCCCCGTCGAGGAAGCGGGCCCGCACTGAGCAACGGCCGCTCCGGGGCATGGCGAGGTTCCCGGAGAAACGACCGTCCTCGCCGGCCACGAGCCGGGTGTCACAGCCCTCGACGCGCGCGCCGGCCACGCCGCGGCCGTCTTCGTCCACGACCTGGCCGGACACGGGCACGCCATCGGTGCCGAGCACACACACCCGGGTGTCGCCGGCGATCAGCTCCCAACTCCCGAGCGGTTGCACGTACTGTCGGGCGAAGTCCCCGTCGCTGGTGCTGAACTCCCACGCCAGGTTCCACCGACCGGCGTCGACCCTGAGGATGAGGTCGTTGCCCGCGGCGGTCGAGACGAACTGGTCCCCCCCGTTGGACGCGGTGAGCAGTCCGGGCTCGCCGTCTCCCTCGACACGGCACACGATGGTGGCGAGGTCGTCGGAGCGTTCGGCGACGGGGATGTCGGCGCGTTCGCGCGCGCCGTCGGACGCGCTGGACATCCCGGGGAGGGTGCGCCGAACGAGCGCGCGCCCCTTGGGTAGCGTGTCGTACCACCACCCAAGGAGCAGAAGGGTCATCGCCAAGAGGGCGATGACCGCAGCGACTTTCACGCTCCGACGCATCTCTCGGAGAGCTTAGCTCGGATCGATCTGCACCAGCGTGCCGTCCTCGAGCTGCGCGAGCAGGTAGACCGCGCCCTCGCTGTCGTTGACGGCGTACACGTTGGAGAAGGAGCCGTCCGGGAGGGCGGGGATCCCGAAGGTCAGGTCCGGGATGGCGTCGTTGTCGACGTCGACACCGAGGTTGTAGGCCGAGGTCGGGAGGTCGGCGACGACCGACGCGCCGAAGTCGAAGTCGACGAACAGGGGCGTGGGCTCACCGGAGACCTCCCAGATGTCGACCTGGCCGACACCCGAAGCGGCGTGGACCACCTGGGCACGGAAGGAGCCGGCGGCGATGCCCTCGTTGTCGTCGAAGAGGGCCAGCGCTCCGATCTCGGCGACGGTGTCCAGCGCCACCGCGGTGTAGGCGCCGTTGGCGGCGAGCTCCAGACCGGCCACGACCAGCACCGCGTCCTCGGGACCGCTGCCGGCCGGGGTCACCCGGACGGTGTAGGTGCCCGCGGGGACCTCGAGGTACCCGGTGCCTTCACCGAAGGCGAGCCCGGAGACCACCGGCTCGGCCAGGCCGTCCACGTAGACGTCCACGGCGGGCGCGTCAGGGGACAGGTGCAGCACGCGGAGCTCGGCGTTGGCCGGGGGCGGGACCATGTCGGGGTCGATCTGCGCGACCGCGCCGTCGGGGAGCTGCGCGAGCAGGTACACGTTCCCGTTGACGTCGTTGGTGGCATAGAGGTTGACGTACAGCCCCGCGGTCAGCTCGGGGAGGCTGAACACCACGTCCGGGTTGGCGTCGTTGTCGACGTCGAGGCCGACCGTGTAGGTACCCGCGGGGAGATCGAGGGGGGCGTTGGCACCGAAGGGGACGTTCTCGAGCAGCGGCACCGCGCCCGA
>JAYVAS010000485.1:0-1800 GCA_043750895.1 Pseudomonadota bacterium | reverse complement strand
GGTCTGGTACTTCACCTGCGGGGACCCGGCGTGCTCGTCTTACGCCGGGCCCTTCGACGGTGTGCCGCTCTGCACGGACGAGCTGTCGGGCGACCCCTGCGTCGACGAGGGCGCCGAGTGTGACCCGGTGGACGACTGCAACGCGCTCCTGGTGTGCGCCACCGAGGATCCCCAGGACCAGACCGGCGGCTGTCCCATCTCCCGCGCGAAGTTCAAGCGGGACATCCGGTACCTCTCGCCCGAGGAGTCGGCGGCGGCGGCCCGCACCGCGGCTGGGATGCGGCTGGCCACCTGGAACTACCGCTGGGAGGCCCCCGGCACCCCGCCCCACCTCGGTTTCGTGATCGACGATGCCCCGAGCAGCGTGGCGGTCACCGCCGACGGCGACCACGTCGACCTGTACGGCTACACCAGCCTCACCCTCGCCGCGGTGCAGGAGCAGGAGCGCCGGCTCACCGCCCAACAATCGCTGATCGACGCCCAGGCCCGGGAGTTGGCCGCCCTGCGGGCCGACCTCGACGCCTTACGCGCCGCGGGGGACAATTCCCGCCGCTGACGTTGTAGGATGCCGGGATGTCCACCGTGCTCCTTCTTCTCCTGGCGGGTTGCCAGGAGAAGGCCCTCACCGTCTACAACACCGCACCCACCGTCAGCATCCTCTCTCCGGCGGACGGCGAAGGCCGTAATCCGGGCGAGCTGGTGGAGTTCTTCGGGGTCGCGCGCGACCAGCAGAGCGACTCCGACGAGCTGGTCGTCGCGTGGTCCAGCAGCCTCGACGGGGATCTGTGGTCCGAGCCGCCGGACGTGAACGGCGACGTCTACTCGGCCACGAACGAGCTGAGCTCGGGCACCCACACCATCACCCTGGCCGCGGTGGACGAGCAGGGCGAGAGCGCCTCCGCCTCGATCCTGCTGGAGATCGCCCCCGGCTCGAACACCGCCGGTACGCCCACGGTGGTGATCCTGGGGCCGACGGAGGGCCAGACCTTCGGGAGCGCCGAGGCCATCAACCTGATCGCCGCGGTGACGGACCCGGAGGACGCGGAGGAGACGCTGTCGGTCGAGCTGATCGACGTCCCCGACGGTTCGGTGTGGACCGGCACCCCCACCGCCACCGGCTCGCTCACCGTCACCTTGGACCCCACCGAGGGCACCCACAGCCTCACCCTCAACGCCACCGACGCCGACGGCAACGTGGGCACCGCCACCGTCAACTACACGGTCCTCGCCGACAGCCGGCCCACCGCGACCATCCTCACCCCCGCCGACAGCTCGGTCTGGTCCACCGACGACCTCATCTCCTTCCGGGGCGTCATCACCGACGACGCCACCGACGTGGAAGACCTCTCCGTGGTGTGGGCGTCGGACGTCTCCGGCATCTTCGGCATCAACGCCGCCGACTCCAGCGGCGCGGTGTCGAGCGCCATCACCCTGAGCGAGGGCTTCCACACCATCACGCTGACCACGGTGGACGGAGACGGCCAATCCGGCTCGGACAGCATCGTGATCCAGGTCGAGGACCCGTCCAACATCGACGACGATGGCGACGGTTACACCGAGAACGAGGGCGACTGCGACGACGCGGACGCCACCACCTACCCGGCCGCCTCCGACACCTGCGATTTGGTCGACAACAACTGCGACGGGGTCGTCAACGAGCCCTACCTGGACGCATACGAGGAGAACGACTCCGCCTACGGCTACGACTGCGGGGAGGTGGACAGCTCCTGGCTGTGGACCTCGTCGTCGCTCACCCTGTCGTCGTTGACCCTGTCGGATCCCGACGACGAGGATTGGTTC
>JAYVAS010000484.1:0-3222 GCA_043750895.1 Pseudomonadota bacterium | reverse complement strand
CGGATCAGCGCCGGTCAGGAGATCGTTCCCGCTGAAGAAGACGTCGCCGTCGATCTCCTCCACGCCGGACAGGCCGCCGAGGTCGGTCAGGGCGTCGTTCTGCTGGATGGTGACATCACCGCCGATGGACTGCACCCCGCTAAGGGCGGCAATCGACGTGAGGACGGGGTTGTCGGAGAGGTAGAAGTCTCCGTCGATTTCGGTGACCGCGCCGAGGCCGTCGAGGGAGGTGAGGGAGGGGTTCTCCAGAACGATGAAGTCGTCGATCTCGGTCACCGCGCCCAGGCCGTCGAGGGCGGTGAGGGACGCGTTGCCGCCGATTCCCAGCCACCCGATATGGGAAACGTTGTCCAACCCGGCGAGCGAAGTAAGGTCTGTTGAATCCAGCACCAACCCGGCATGAAGGGAGGTCAGCGTCGAAAACTGGCGGAGATCGGATACCGGAGCGTCGAAGACCTCCAATCCACCCAGCTGCGTCAGGGCCGGGAACTCCGGTAGCGATTGTCGGAGGAGGCTCAACCATCCTCCGACTGACTCAAGCCCGCCGAGCGGCGACAGATCTCCGTCCCAACGGACATCGACGTCGCCACCGACGGTCCGAAGGCTCTCCAGCGCTTCGATGTCCTGAAGGTCCGGGACCTCGCTGAGATGAAGAGTCCCTCCGATCTCCTCCAATGCCCCCAAGCCCTGCAGCGACTGAAAATGTGCCTGATAGATGTCGAGGTCCCCGTCAATGACACCAACGTTGTCGAGGCCCGTCAGGTCCGCGGCAGTGTCGGAGTTCCAACACGCGTCGCCGTCGTGGCTGAACTCGAGGCCGGCGAGCCGCTCTACGCCGGAAAGGCCGTCGAAATGGACGTCGAACGCGCTGTTGTAGGACCCGCGGCATTGGATACGAATAGAGACGGGGATCTCGTCCAGTTCTCCGAGCCCCTGAAAGCTGAACGGCATCCCCGAAACCGCATGGTCGACCACAATTTGATCGGTCGGAAACCACAACTCTATCCCCGCCAACGAGAGATCCGAGGGTTGGATCGGTGAAACACGGAGCTGGTTCGGGGGTGCGCAGAGGGGTTCAATCCCCGTCAGGTCCAATCCGGGCGACTCCCCCCCGAGGTACAACACGGGTGCCTGCCCCCACCTCACCCGGAACGCAACCCCTTCCTCCGTCGTGGAGAATTCGCAGCCGGTCCCCAAGCACACCGGCGCGCACGCATCCGCCCCGTCACAGTCCTGGTCGATTCCGTCCCCGGGGATGTCGATCCCCGTCGCGGGGTTCTCCGCCGGTTCGTCCGGGTGGATCGACGGGTCGGTGTCGTCGCAGTCAGCGAGGTCCGTCTCCAAGGTGTCGTCCAGACGCCACGGCGAGGGCATGGCGCAGGCCAGGACCGTCTGCCCGGCGTACCCGTCCTCGTCGTTGTCCACGTACCAGGTGAGCAACACGTCGTCGTCGATCGCCCCGTCGCAGTCGTTGTCCTTCCCGTCACACACCTCCTCGGCGCCATTCACGGCGGGGTCGAGGTCGTCGCAGTCCTGAGCGGCGTCCAGGCAGTCGCCGTCCTTGTCCTGGAACCAGACCGAGCCGGCGGTGATCGGGTCGCACGGGGGGCCGGTCGGGGTCACGGACGTGTCGGTGATCGTGCCGGTCTCCTCGGTCGGGGTGGTATCCGTGTCCGTGTCCGCGGCGGAGTCGGTGGGCGCGGGGTCTTTGTCGACGGGGTCGGGGCTCACGCATGCGGAAAGCGCGAGGAGGAACACCGGGAGGCCGGAGCGGGGAGTCATGACGGTACCGTGACCGCGAAAAGGCGGAGGGACATGGCGTCGGTGCCGCCGAGGTCGGCGTTGAACGCGAAGCCGACGTAGCCGCTTAGCCCACCGGACCGGAGAACGGCGCAGGGGTTGATGGTCTGTTCGGGGGTCGCACTCGTCGCGTACTTTTGCTGGAGCTGGCGTCCAAGTGCTCCGAAAGGTTCAGGTCCGACAAGTTCAACGGTGTCGTCTATGGAAAAGGTGGGATCACACACTCCATCTGGCGCCCCGGGGTAGACGCCGTCCACCCACCCCATCGTGGTCCACACAAAGGGATTTGCCATGTCCATGACCGCCATCCGCGTCCCGTGAGGGTTGGACGCCCCGCTCGTCCCCACCTCGTAGGCCATGAGCACACGGTCCCGGGCCTCGTTGGTGGCGAGGGACGGGAACTTGTGCGGCACAGTGACCGCGCTCTCCTCGACGCGAACGAAATCCCCCAACGTGACACCGCTGGAGGACACCGTGCAGATGCGGGTGTGGACCGCGCCGCGGGCGGAGGCGTCCGCCGGCTGGGCCTGGAAAGCAATGACGAACTCCCCTTCGTTGAGGCCGATCACCGACGGATCAGATGCAAGAACGCCACCCTCGTCGGGGGAGGCGACGTCGAAGGGACCCGAGTCCCAAATGATCTCCCCTCCCCAGTAATAGTAGGCGCGCGCGCGAATGACACTGTCCGCATCTCTACGATCGGTGGGGTTTGGATCCGGGAAGTAACTCCGCCAGACGATGAGGACGACGTCCCCCGACCATCCGCCGCCAGACACCGCCGACACCGCGACCGACGGGAAATGGGAGTGGGTGTACCCGGCGTCCAACGTGTCAGTGTCTAATTCGAAGTCGTCGACGATGTCCCCCGTCGATGCGGAGTATTGAAACAAGCGCACCCTTCGGCTGGGGTCGTCGTCTCTCCCTTCGTTGGAGAGGGTGTAGGTCACGAATGCGTAGTCCCCGTCTTCGGTGACGACGCCGGCCGGGTAAGCACAGCGTGTCGTAGTGACCGTCCCCGTGGACGTCTCCGTCTCGGCGGATGGTTCATGAGCTTGGGTGGCGAACCCGGCGTCCGAAGGCCTCCATGCGTACCGGAGGGGGACCGAATCCCCGATCGCCTCCCCCACGAACACCACCATGTACGCGCCGTCCGTCCCCGGTGGTGGGACCACGAGCGTTGGTTGATAGCCAAGTTCGTCGAACTCCACCCGGGTGACCATGGCCGAGTAATGAGGGGGGCTCGACCTCGAGAGCACGCCCTCGTCCACGGCTTCGAGTACGACCCGCCCGTAGAGGTCGGTGTCGGAAGGCGCACCGGTGGCATACACCCAATAGAGATCCGAACCGACCTCGGCGATCCACCGCCCCTGGTTGAACGCGACGCTCAGCGAGTACGCCCCCTGCGTCCCCGCGTCCCAGTCG
>JAYVAS010000483.1:0-3147 GCA_043750895.1 Pseudomonadota bacterium | reverse complement strand
CGGATCAGCGCCGGTCAGGAGATCGTTCCCGCTGAAGAAGACGTCGCCGTCGATCTCCTCCACGCCGGACAGGCCGCCGAGGTCGGTCAGGGCGTCGTTGCCCGTGATGGTAACCCCGCCGCTGATGGTCCGGACGCCGCTGAGGGCGGCGATGGAGGAGAGGGAGGGGTTGTCGGAGAGGTAGAAGTCTCCGTCGATTTCGGTGACCGCGCCGAGGCCGTCGAGGGAGGTGAGGGAGGGGTTGTCGTACACCTTGAGGGTACCGATGCCTCCCACGTTGTCCAAGCCGGCCAAAGAGGTGAGGTCAGTCGATAGCACCCACAAGCCCTCCTCCAGCGAGGTGAGGGCCAAGAACTGACCAAGGGAAGTGGTTTGGTCATAGCTACAGCGCAACCCGCCGAGATGACTGAGTGAGTCGAGTTCCAGCGGCATGCCGTCGCTGAGCTGAAGAACGCCGCCGATCGACTCCAACCCGATGAGCGACGAAGGATCCGCCGAGTTAATGCCGGCCCAGAGGTCTCCCCCGACACGGCGGAGCCCCGCGAGCGCACTCATGTCCGTGAGGTAGGGCAGTCCCAACTCCAAGTCTCCTCCGACCTCCTCCAGCGACTCGAGCCCGTGGAGGGACTGGAACTGCGCGTATACGATTGTCAGGTTGCCTTCGATGACACGAACGTCGTCAAGGCCCGTCAGGTCCACGGCCGTGTCCGAGTTCCAACAACGGTCTACGTCGCTGAACTCGAGGCCGCCGAGCCGTTCGACGCCAGCGAGGCCGTCGAAGTGGACGTCGAACGCGCTGTTGTAGGACCCGTGGCATTGGATTCGAATGGGGACAGGGATCTCCTTCACGTCTCCGAGCCCCTGAAAGCTGAATGGCTCCCCCGAGTAGGCACCATCATCGACTATGATCAGGTCAGTGGGAAACCACGCCTCCAACCCCGCCAGGGAGAGCTCCGCGGGGTGCAACGGCGAGATCCACAGCTGCTTCGGGGGCGCGCACAATGGTTCGATCCCCGTCAGTTCCAATCCGGGCGACTCCCCCTCGATGTCCAAAACCGGCGCCTGGCCCCAGAGGTCTCGGAACGCAACTCCTTCCTCCGTCGTGGCAAACCCGCACCCAAGCCCAAGGCACACCGGCGCGCACGCATCCGCCCCGTCACAGTCCTGGTCGACTCCGTCCCCCGGGACGTCGATCCCGGTGGCAGGGTCTTCCTCCGGCGCGTCGGGGTGAACGGTCGCGTCGGCGTCGTCACAGTCGCCGTCGGGCGGCGGTCCCAAGAAGTCGTCAGCCAGTTTCCAGGGCACGGGCATGGCGCAGGCTTCGACCGTCTGCGCAGCGTAGTCGTCCCCATCGTTGTCCACGTACCAGGTGAGCAGTACGCCGTCGTCGACCGCCCCATCGCAGTCGTTGTCCTTGCCGTCGCACACCTCGTCGGCGCCGTTCACCGCCGGATCGAGGTCGTCGCAGTCGCGCGCCGCGTCCAGGCAGTCGCCGTCTCTGTCTTGGAACCAGACCGAGCCGGAGGTGACGGGGTCGCAGGGGGGGCCGGTTGGCGTCACGGAGGTGTCGGTGGCCGTGCCGGTCTCCTCGGTCGGGGTCGTGGCGGTGTCCGCCGCGGAGTCGGTGGGCGCGGGGTCTTTGTCGACGGAGTCGGGGCTCACGCATGCGGAAAGCGCGACGAGGAACGCCGGGAGGCCGGAGCGGGGAGTCATGACGGAACCGTGACCGCGAAGAGCCGGAGGGACATGGCGTCCGTGCCGCCGAGGTCGGCGTTGAACGCCATGCCAACGTAGCCGGTTCGGCCGCCGGATCGGAGCACGGCGCAGGGATTGATGGTCTGTTCGGGCGACGCGGCCGTGCGGCTTTGTTGGAGGTAAGCCCCGAGATCCCCAACTAACTCGACGGTGTCCGTCGAAGGAGCCGTACTAGTGGCTTGGCCATCGTCGGTCGGATCACACACCCCATTGCCGTCCACGTCCACCCACCCCATCGTCGTCCACACCGTGGGATCTGCCAGATCCATGACCGCCATCCGCGTCCCGTGGGCGTTCGTCTGGCCACTCTTCCCCACCTCGTACGCCATGAGCACCCGATCGCGGGCCTCGTTGGTAGCGAGGGACGGAAACTTGTGTGGCGCCGTGACCGTGCTCGCCTCGACGCGGGCGAAGTCCCCGAGGGTGACACCGCTGAAGGACACGCTGCAGCTACGCGTGTGGACCGCGCCGCGGGCCGAGAGATCCGCGGGCTGGGCCTGGAATGCGATGACAAACTGGCCTTCGTTCAGGCCAATCACGGAGGGATCGGAGCCATAGAACCCACCCTCGGTTGGCGACGCCACGTCGAACGGGTCCGACTCGTACACTTTTCTGCCTTGAAAATGGAGGAAGTAGCGGCCTCGGATCGCGCCGGGTGGATCTTCACGGTCGGTGGGGTCGGGATCTGGAAGGTAGCTCCGCCAAACAACCATCACGACGTGCGTAGGCCCCGCGGGTGAAACCGCCGACACCGCAACCGAGGGAAAATGGGAGTGGGTGTACCCGGCGTCCAACGTGTCGACGTCCACCTCGAAATCATCGACAATCGTGCCCGCAGAATTCGAGTACTGAAGCAGGCGCACCCTTCGGCTGGGGTCGTCGTCACTCCCTTCGTTGGAGAGGGTGTAGGTCACGAATGCGTAGTCCCCGTCTTCGGTGACCACCCCGGACGGGTAGCCACAGCGCTCGGTGGTCACCGTGCCCCCCCCCACCGTCTCAGTCTCCGCCGACGGAGCGTGGTAGTCGGTCGCGAACCCGGCGTCCGAAGGCCTCCATGCGTAGCGGAGAGGAATCGAATCCCCGATCGCCTCCCCCACGAACACGACCATGTACGCGCCGTCCGTCCCCGGTGGTGGGACCACGAGCGTTGGTTGATAGCCGTGTTCGTCGAACTCCACCCGGGTGACCATGGCCGAATAATGAGGGGGGCTCGACCTCGAGAGCACGCCCTCGTCCACGGCTTCGAGTACGACCCGCCCGTAGAGGTCGCTGGTGCTCCTTCCACCCGAGGCGTACACCCAATAGAGATCCGAACCGACCTCGGCGATCCACCGCCCCTGGTTGAACGCGACGCTCAGCGAGTACGCCCCCTGCGTCCCCGCGTCCCAGTCG
>JAYVAS010000482.1:0-3423 GCA_043750895.1 Pseudomonadota bacterium | reverse complement strand
GCGGCGGCCGAATGCAATGGTTGTTTCCGGACGGGCCCTCAAGCGGGCTCCACGACCTCGATGAACGGGAAGCAGCGGAAGTCCGCGCCATTGAGGGTCGCCAGGCGACGAACACCCGCTCGCTCCAGCGTTGCGGCCAGGGCTGTGTCGAGGACTCGCTCTCGCCCAAGCTGGTGCTTCGCCATCAACTCCAGGACGCGGGGTACGACCTCGGGTGTCGGCCCCACCCGGCTCGTCTCAGCGGCTTGCCACACGGGCAGCAGCAGGGTTCGAGCCGCGTCCATCGTCAGCGGCGACGTGAAACGCTTCGCATCGGTCACGACGTGGAGAAACTCCCAAACCACCTGCTGGACCAGCACGATTCGCCCACCGGGTCGGCCAATCTCGCCAGCGACGAGGGCGGAGGCTGCAACGTGGCCGGGAGCCGACGCGACGAGCCAGGGAATCAGGACATCGGTATCGAGGGCAAGGCTCACCGCTCGTACATCTCGTCGGCCAGCGCTGCGCGGTCGAACGGCTGAAGCATCGGCCCGAGGTCTACTGGCTGCACGTCGCGCAGCGAGGGGGCCTCAAGGGGGTGCTCGACAAGCCAACGCGACATGGCCTCGCGGATGAGCTGCGCGACGGGGCGGGAGGTTCGGGCGGCGAGCGTCTTGTACGCCTCGTAGTCCGAGTCGGAGACGTGGAGGGAGATGGTGCGCATGGCGAATCACATATCTGTTTCAGATATCGTAAAGGCCTGCGTGCGCTCACCGTCGTGCCCGGGTGTGTAGAACTCCTCGCAGCGTGGCCACCCGCGACCGACCCGGGTAGTCGACGGGCATGTTGTTTCTCCTGCTCGCCTGCACCGGCGCCGATCCCAAGGACTCAGCCACCCCCGACTCTCAGGTGGTCGACTCCGCCACGACGGAGGACACCGCCACGTCCGATACGTCCTGCACCACCCACGCCGACGGGGACGGGGACGGCTACGGCGACCCCGCGGTGATCTCCTGTGAGGACGGGGCGGTGGCGGACGCGACCGACTGCGACGACACCAACGGGGCGATCCATCCCCTCGCCGACGAACACTGCGACGGCGAAGACGAGGACTGCGACGGCGCCACCGACGAGGACCCGGTGGACGCCGCGACCTGGTCCGTCGATGCCGATGGCGACGGCCACGGCGACGGGATCGCGACGGGCACCGGCTGCTCCGTCCCCGACGGCAGCAGCGCGCTGGGCGACGACTGCGACGACACCGACGCCGCGGTGTACCCCGGCGCCCCCGAGCTCTGTGACGGGCGCGACAACCGCTGCGCCGCCTGGGACGCGGGCGATGAAGCCGCCACCGTCACCTTCTACCCGCCCACCGGCCCGGCGCGCGACGAGACCTCGGTGTGGACGGGTGGCCACTCCCGGGTGCCGCTGGAGCTCACCCTGGAGGAGGGGACCTACGCCATCTGCCCGGCCACCTGGTTCGTCAACCTCGTCGCCCCCGCCCCCGTGACGCTGGTCGGGGTCTACGGCCAGGAGAGCACCACGCTCTACGGCGTGTCCGACCGCATCCTCCTCGCCGAGGACGACCTCGACGTGTCCGGGCTGAGCTTCACCATCGGCAACGCCGACGAGGACGATGGCGGCGCCATCCTCCACCTCGCCGGGACGCTCACCATCACCGACTCGGCCTTCCTCGAGAACACCGCCATCCGAGGCGGGGCCGTCGCGATCGCGCACGACGAACACGACCCGGGCGAGGTCACCCTCACCAACGTCTCCATCACCAGCAGCTATGCCGAACAGGGCGGTGGCCTCTACGCGGATCTCCACTCCTGGCTGCGGGGCGACGGGGTGGTGTTCGAGGGCAACGTGGCCACGGACGACGGGGGCGGCGCCTCGGTCGTCGCGGCGGCCAACCTCGTGCTCACCGACTGCAGCTTCAGCGCCAACACCGCGGCCGACCTGGGGGGCGGCCTCCACGCCGATGTCTCCTGGCCCATCGCGCTGACCGACACCCGCTTCGACGGCAACGAGGCCCGCGGCGAGGGCGCGGGCGCCTGGCTCGCCGGCCCCGACAACGTGGATCTGGACGGCCTGACCTTCGCCTCCAACGTCGCCGGGAACGGCGGCGGCGGGCTCGCCGCCTACGCGGACAGCCTCCGCACCACCTCGCTCACCTTCACCGACAACGTCTCCGACGGGGACGGCGGCGGGCTCTACGTCTACGCCAACGGGGTGAGCCTCGACGGCTTCGAGGCCACCGGGAACCGCGCCAGCGGCGCGGGGGGCGGCGCCGCGGTGATCGTCACCTCCGCGCTGGTGCTGACCGCCAGCCACCTCGGGGAGAACCAGGCCACCGACGCCGGCGGTCTCTGGGTCCACGGCGAGGACGACCCCTCGGTGACCGCCGACCTGGACGACGTGCTCCTGGAGGCCAACTCCGCCAACGACGGCGCCGGGGCGCTGATCGAGGTGGGCACGGCGGTCCTCGCCGCGGTCCAGGTCACCGGCAACGTGGCGGGCGGGGATGGCGGCGGCTTGTGGGTGGACGCCGCGGTGAGCGCCGGGAGCGGCGTGAGGGTCGACGGCAACTCCGCCGACCGGGGCGGTGGGCTCTACCTGTACCGCGGCAGCTACACCTGCACCGGCTCGAGCGGCACCGACGAGGGCTTCCGCACCAACTCGGCCGACCGAGGAGGGGCAGCGGCGGTGGGCACCGAAGACGGGACGCAGCTCGGGGCGGATCTCTGTGACTTCGGCGCGGACAGCGAGGACAACACCGCCACCGACGCCGGGCCCGACGTGTTCCTGACCGGTCCCGAGTCCGCCTACGACTACGGCGACGACGCGACCTTCACCTGTGATGGGGTGAGCTGCGGGTAGCGGGGCTCGGTCCGGCCGGGGACGGGCCTGACCCTACGAGGACGACGGGTGGGCCGCGCGGATGGCAGCCGGGACCACCCGACCCCCACCCGCGGTGTACACCCGCAGCGGATCCGCCGACTCGGCCACCGCCTCCACCGAGAACACCCGCGCGTCGCCGTCCCCCACCCGCCGGTCCACCGCCTTGTGGATGTGGCCGTGCAGGCAGTGGAGGGAAGGATTCGCCCCGAGGAAGGCCTGTAGATCGAGGTGGTTCGCCAGGCCGTGGATCCAGTGATGGAAGACGCGGAAGGGCGGATGGTGCAGCGCGAGGATGATGGCGCGGTCGGCCGCGTGGTCGATGAGCCGCGCCAGATCGGGCAGCGCGTCGAAGTCCAGGAACCCCGAGGAGCGCGTCCACGCCTGCTCCACCGCGGTGGAGACCGGCACGATAACCGCCTCCGCGAGGTCGATCAGGCCCCGGGACGTCGGCGCCCAGGGCGCGAGCGAGCCGTCCAAGGCGCGATCCCAGGCGCCGTCCCCGTATGCGTCGTGGTTGCCGGGCACCAGGGTGACCTGCTC
>JAYVAS010000481.1:0-4671 GCA_043750895.1 Pseudomonadota bacterium | reverse complement strand
GCGGCGAGCCCGGCCTCGATCTCCTCGGCGGCGTCCGCGTACCACTTGTTCTTGGCGAACTGCCGGGCCTGGGCGAGGTGAAAGCCCGGATCGTCGGCGGCTTCGGCGTAGGGGAGGAGCAGGGGGAGGAAGATCATCGGCCGAGGTCCATGCCGGAGGCCCGGAGCAGAGAGCAGGTGACGGGGTGACGGACGCCGGCGGTCAGCGAGGGCGGGGTGAACGCGTCGACGAAACGGCCGCCCGCCATCACCAACACCCGCGTGCAGGCGTAAAGGATGAGGGGGAGATCGTGGGAGATGAGCAGGAAGCCGCGGTCCGGGGTGCGGGTGGCGAGCAGGAGGTCGAGGAGCTCGGCCTTCCGGGCGGCGTCCAGGCCAGCGGTGGGCTCGTCGGCGACGGTGAGGAGGGGGTCGGCGATCCAGAGCTGCGCGAGGGTGACCCGACGCTTCTCGCCGCCGGAGAGCTCGTGCGGAAAGGCATCCGCACGATGGGTGAGGTCCACGCGCGCGAGGGCAGCGTCGATGGTCTCATGCTGGCCGGGGCGGTGGACACGGGTGGATTCCGAGAGGATCGCACGGACGCGCAACCCCGGGTTCAGCGACGCCCCGGGATCCTGGAGCAGGAGCTGCGCCTGACGCCGGACCCGGCGGGGGTCGATCTGGGGGTCTACCCCTACGACCCGCACGGTGCCGCCGTCCCGAGGCAGCAAGCCCAACGCCGTGCGCACCAGCGTGGTCTTGCCGCAGCCCGACTCTCCGATCAGACCCACGACCTCGCCCGGCTCCACGGCGAGATCGACGTCGTGGAGCGCGACCATCGGCGCGGCGCGCCATCCGGCGGGCCGGAACACCTTCCGCAGTCCGCGCACGTCGAGCAGCGTCCTCACAGCGCGCCTCCGGCGATGCTGCGCGTCGCCTCGACCAGCGCCCGTCCGGCGCCGCGCAGATCGGCGACGCGGTCGGCGGCCTCGACGATACGACCTTCGGCCATCACCACGATCCGGTCGGCGAAGCCTGGGAGCAGGCGGAGGTCGTGGGTGATGAAGAGCACGCCCATGCCGCCGTCGGCGACCCGACGGAGCTCCTGGAGCACGCCGCGTTGGATGGAGGGGTCGAGCCCGGTGGTGGGCTCGTCGGCGAGGAGGAACCGACTCCGGCGGGCGAGGGCCAGGGCGATCGCGGCGCGCTGGGCCATGCCCCCCGAGAGCTCGTGCGGGTAGAGGCCCTCGATCCGGTCCGGGTCGTCGAAGCCGGCGGTGCGGAGGATACCCGGCACGTCGGCGTCCTGGCCCGCGAGGCGCGCCACCGCGCGGATCTGGCGCCCGATGTTCCACATCGGGTCCAGGGAGGCCCGCGCGTCTTGAGACAGGAGGCCGATGGCGCCGCCGCGCAGTCGGGCGAAGTCGGCCTCGGATTGGGCGTCGACGGTGTTGATGCCGTCGGCGAGCAGGACCGAGCCGGCGACTCGCCCCGGCGCGAAGGGCAGGAGACCGAGGACCGCGCGGGTGGTGACCGACTTGCCCGAGCCCGAGGACCCGACCATGGCCACGACCTGGCCGGCCGGTACCACCAGGTCGACGCCGTTGAGCACGGTGCGCGCCCCCGCCTTGACGACCAGTCCCTGCAGGCGGAGCTCAGCCATCGGCGGCCTCGCGGCGGCCGAGATCTTCCGCCAGCCAGCTGCACGCGACCACGGCGGCCCACAGCGCGAGGGCGGGCGCGAGCCAGGCCAGGAGGTTCCCGTCGGGCCTTCCGAACTCGAAGGCGACCATGTTGCCCCAGGAGGGTTCGGGCTCCTGCACGCCGAATCCGCCCAGGTAGGACAACGTGGTCTCCAGCCCGACGTAGTAGCCGAACACCGTGAACAGCTGCCGCGCGACCACGCCGCGGGCGTTCACCCACAGCAGGTGGTAGCCGAGGATGCGCGCGTCGGAGACCCCATGCGCCCGTAGGGCGAGCACGAACTCGGCGCGGCGAAGGTCCCCGAGGCGGGCCGCGACCGCGGAGCCCAGCTCGGGCGCGCACACCAGGCCGGCAGCGACCGCGAGCACCGCCGGGTCGTCCCCGACGATGGTGGCCGCCAGGAGCACGAGGACCAGGCGCGGGACCGCGCCCACCACGGTGAACACCAGCCGCCCCGCCTGCTCGGCGACCCCGCCGAACCATCCCGCCACCGTCCCGAGCGCGAGGCCGAGGACCCCGGCCACCACCGCCGCCCCGGCTCCCGGGAGGACGAAGGCGCGGCTGGCGCGGATCAGCCGAGCGAGCACGTCCCGTCCGAGGTGGTCGGTGCCGAGCAGGTGTGCGGCGGCCGGCGGGGCGTCGGCGAGGTCGGGATGCACGTCGGCGACGACGTCGTAGGGCATGGCCAGCCCCACCAGCCACAGGAGGAGCAGGCTAGCGAAGAGCACCAGCCCGAGGCGACGGCTGCTCATGGGTTCGCCCGGAGGCGCGGGTCGAGGGCGAGCCGGGCGAGGTCGATGGTGAGGCGGAAGGCGGCGACGAGCGCGGCCGCGGCGAGGCCGATGCCGATGGCGAGCGGGAAGTCCCGCTTCAGGCACGCCTGCCAGAGCATCGCGCCGGCGCCGTTGAGGAGGAGCAGCTTCTCCACCACCACGAGGGCCGAGAGCACGGCCGGGACCCGGGTCGCGGCGAGGTCCAGGAGCGGCGGGAGCAGGTTGGACACGAAGTGGGGCAGGACCGGCTCACCCCGCGCCCGCGCCGCTTCGATGAACGGAGCGCGTCGGACCCGCGTGAGCTCGGCGTCAGTGGCCTGGTGCAGCTCGGCGAGCCCCCCCGACGCATACGCGAGCACGACGATCGCCAACGCGGTGCGCAGCGCGCTCGCCTGATCGGGGAGCGCGAACCAGTCCGGGCGGTCGATCCACCCCGCCCCGATCAGCGCCCAGACCGTCGCGTTGATCGCGGTGACGGTGAGGAAGGCGCCGAGAAAGGCGGGCACGACCGAGACCACCTGGACCCAGCGGAGCAGCGGCGGTCGCCAGATGGCCAGCGCGAGGGCCGTGCCGAGGCCGAGGATCAATGCGGGTGCGAGCAACCCCAGCGACTGGGCGCCCCCTTGGAGCACCAGCTCGAGGACCGGGGTGCCGGGTCGGTAGGTCAACGAGGTGCCCAGATCGCCGGTGGCGAGCTGCGCCAGGGTGCGCCCGAGCCGGACGGGCAGCGGGAGGTCCAGACCCCACTCGGCGCTCAGGCTCTCCCGGAGGGTGTCGGAGTCGGGGAGGAGGTCGATCGCATCACCCGGCGCGAGGGCGAACAGGCCCTGCACGAACACGGCCGATCCCACGAGGGTGGCCACGAACCAGCCCAGCCGGCGGAGGACCGGCAGGAGCAGGGGACGGGTGGGCGGCGGCGCGGGCATGGCGGAGCGGACGCGGGGCGCGCCCTGTGCCTGCTACTTCATCTGCCAGTCGGTGATCCAGGTGAAGAAGTAGAACGGGTGGATGACCACGTTCCGGATCTTCACCGAGAGGGCGGCGTACGAGTCCAGCGTCCAGAGGAAGACCATGGGCGCGTCGTCGTGGACCCGGCTGTGTACCTGGCGCAGGCTGCCCTTGCGCACGTAGGGGTCGAGGGTGTCGCGGGCGGTGTCGAGCAGGCGGTCCACTTCGGGGCTGTTGTAGCCGACGAAGTTGCGGGCGCCGGTGGAGTAGAACTGCTCGCGTACGTCCTCGTTCCGGTCGAAGGTCCACTGGGAGAGGATGAGGTCGTAGTCGCGGTCGTTCCAGATCCGGGTCTTCCACGAGGGCTCGTCGAGGAAGTCGACCTCGCACTTGATGCCCGCGCTCTTGAGCATGCTCTGGAGGTTGATCGCCACCTCCTGCACGCTCTCCAAGGACTTGTGGGCCGCGACGGTGACCTTGAGCTCCTGGCCGCCCTTGGTCCAGAACTCTCCGGTCCGCGCCCACCCGGCGCCCTCGAGCAGCGCGTTCCCGGCCGCGAGATCGTAGGCGTAGGGTGCGACCTCGTGGTTGTAGAAGGGGCTCGACTTCACGAAGGGCCCGGAGAGGACGTCTCCGGTGCCGACGGGGGCGAGGAGGGTGTCCACGTCGATGAAGCCGGCGACCGCCTTGCGCACGTTGACCTGGTCGAACGGCGCGCGTTTCATGTTGAAGCCGACGTACCACCACGAGTTGGTCTGGTAGGGGTAGAGCTCGACCTTCCGGTTGTTCTCCAGCATCGCGAGGTCGCGGGGAAGCACGCGCACCAGCGCTTCGAGCGACTCGTAGAGGAGCAGCTTCGCCTGGTAGTTCTTGTCCGAGACCTCCCGGAGGGTGACCTGGTTGATCGGAACGGCGCGGCTGTAGTTCGGGTTCGCCACGAAGCTCACCGAGTTGTCCTCGTTGAACTTGTCGAGCGTGTAGGGGCCGGTGCCGATCGGGTTGGTGCGGAAGGGGTCGGTGCGCTTCACCGGGAGGGTGGTGAAGGCGTGGGCGGGGAGGATCTTGAAGAGGAGCTTGTCCTCCGGGCGCGCCTCGGGACGGACGAAGCGGAGCTTCACCGTGTGGGTGTCGAGCGCTTCGGCCGACGCGATCCAGGCGGTGCGCCCCCCTTCGGTGGAGGCCGTGGCCCGATCCTGCATCGACTTGATGGTGAACACCACGTCGTCGGCCACGAACGGCTGCCCGTCGTGCCAGGCCACGTCGTCCCG
>JAYVAS010000480.1:0-3501 GCA_043750895.1 Pseudomonadota bacterium | reverse complement strand
GGGGGGTACGTCCTCGCCGACGAAACCGGGGAGCAGTCTGCCTTGCCCGACGGCACGGTCGCACCGGCTGAGGGCTTTCTTTTCGTGTGGTGCGGGGGCGACCGTGGGGACGGCGAAGCGTGGGTCACCATCCGCCTCGACAAGGACGGGGACAAGGTTTCGCTCTCCCATCTGGACGGCGAAGCGACCGTCGTGGACGACGCCATCTCCTGGGATTCGCTCAATGGGATGGTCGCCGTGGCGCGTGTGCCTGACGGCGGTCCGGACTGGGTCTACGATGGGACCCCGTCTCCGGGGACGAGCAACATCTGACCGGACGCGGCGCGCTTTTCTTCGAGCCATGATCCGGCCCCACGGTGCAGGTAGGCCTCAGCCCAGCCCCGGCGCCCGGCGCTCCCGCGTCGCCAACTCAAAGCCGTACGCGAGGCGGAGCAGGGTGGTGTCGGACCACGCCGTGCCCAGGAACGCGAGGCCCAGGGGGAGGCCGGCGTCCTCGCCGTACGGGACGGTGACGATCGGGTAGCCCGCCACCGCGCTGGGGGTGGAGCAGCCGCCGGTGTACTGGTCGCCGGCGACGTGATCGATGGCCCACGCGGCGCCGCCGGCCGGGCACACCAGCGCGTCCAACTGATGCCGGCGGAGCGCGGCGTCGATGCCATGCTCCCGCGCTCGTTTGCGGTTTCGCGCCAGGGCGGTCCGGTACCTGGGATCCCCGAGGCCGCCGGTCGCCAGCGCCTGCTCGAACAGCTCCTGGCCGAAGAAGGGCATCTCCTCGGCGGCGTGCGCGGTGTTGAAGGCGACGATCTCGGCGAGGGTCTTCGGGCCGCCCGTCCGGGTGGAGAGGTAGGCGGCGAGGTCGACCACGAGCTCGGTCAGCAGCACGAGCAGCTCGTCGTCGCCGGAGATGTCGTCGATCGCGGGGAGGTCGGCGGGATCGACGATGACCGCGCCCTGGGCGGCGAGCACCGACAGGGCCCGCTCGGCGGCGGCGTCCGCGGCCGCGTCGTAGCCCCACAGTCCCTTCCGCGGCACGCCGATCCGCGCCCCGCGGAGCGCGTCCTCCCGAAGCGGACCCAGCGGCGGCGCGGCGGCGGTGGCGGGGTCCCGCGGGTCGGGCCCGGCCAGGATCGCCAGCACGGCGTGCGCGTCGGTGACGGTGCGCGCGTGCACCCCGGCGGTGTCCTGGGAATGCGCGATGGGGATGATGCCGGCGCGGGATACGAGGCCCACGGTCGGCTTGACGCCCACGATGCCGTTGACCTGTGAGGGTGAGACGACCGACCCGTCCGTCTCCGAGCCGAGCGCCACCGCGCAAAGGTTGGCCGCCACCGCGACCGCCGAGCCGCTGCTGGAGCCCGACGGGGAGCGGTCGAGCCGGGTCGGGTTGCGGCACTGCCCCCCGCGCGCCGACCAACCGGAGGACGACCGGGTGGAGCGGATGTTGGCCCACTCCGAGAGGTTGGTCTTGCCCAGGATGACCGCTCCGGCGGCGCGTAGCTTCGCGACGGCGGTGGCGTCCGCGGCCACGGTGCTGCCGAGCAGCGCGAGCGAACCGGCGGTGGTCTGCATGCGGTCCGCGGTGTCGAAGTTGTCCTTCACCAGGATGGGGATGCCGTGCAGCGGGGACCGGACCCGCCCGGCGGCGCGCTCGGCGTCCAGCGCGGCGGCGATGGCCTCCGCGTCGGGGTTGAGCTCGAGGACCGCGCGCAGCTCGGGCCCGCGGGTGTTGGTGGCCTCGATCCGCTCGGCGTACTGCCGCACCAGATCCAGCGCCGAGGCGGGCGCGAGGCCGGACAGGGTCGCCTCGACGAGGTGGGGGTGAGGGGCCTCGGCGGCGCGCGCGGGTCGTAGCGAGGCCACGGCGGCGGTCGCCGCCGACGCCGCGAGGAACGTGCGACGGGTGGGCATGGCGGCAGCGTAGCGCGGAACGATGGCCTGGCGGCGCCGCCCGTCCTACTCGCCGTCCTCGCCGTCGTCGTCCTCGCCGGGCCGTTGGCCGGGCTACCGCGTGACCGGCAGCCCCGCGTCGTTCCAGCCCATCATCCCGCCGCCGAGGTTGGTGACACGCGTGAAGCCCATCTGTGCGAGGGCGCCGCAGGCCCGCGCCGACCGGCCGCCGCTCTTGCACACCACGAGCAGGTTCTGGTTGCGGTCCCAGCCCGCGGCCGCCTCGGTGACGGTGGCCAGCGGCACCAGCTCGGCGGCGCCGATGTGGCCGAGCGGACCGACCCACTCGTCGGGCTCGCGGACGTCGATCACGCGGTACTGGGGGAGGGCGGCGGCGGCCTGGGCGGGGGTGATTTCGGTCATGGTGGGCGCCGCCTATCCTGCGTCAGGACCCGGTGAAACCGGATCCGTCTCCCGTCCCTCGCGCTATCCTGGCCGGCATGATCGCCCTCCTCCTCCTCGGCTGCACCGGAAAGCCCGACGACTCCACCGGGATCGTCGACACCGCCGTGACCTTCGCCGTGCCCACCGTCGCCATCGTCACCCCGATGGAGTACGGCCAGCTCCGGTCCACCTGCACCCTGTCGCTCGAGATCTACGCGCAGGGGGACACCAGCACCGCGCTCTACACGCTCGAATTCAACGCCCGCGGGGGCGACTGGATCGGCACCGAGGTCGCCGAAGGGGTGCAGTACCAGGCCATCGGCCGGTGGGACGACTGCATCAACACCGGCGACGAGACCGGGAGCTTCGAGAGCACCTCGTTCTCGCTGGTCCCGGGCGGCCTGTTCCTCTACTGGTACGCGGGGACGCAGGGCGGCTTCGACACCCTGGCCCAGGGCGAGAACTTCGTCGGCGGGACCGGCGTGCTCGCCTTCGACCCCGAGGAGACCCCGGTGCTCCCCGAGGGCACCGAAGGGACGAACAACGGCGACGGCACCTGGACCCTGAGCTACGACACCGGCACCCCGATTCCGACCGCGCTGGCGGGCTACGCGGGGCAGGAGGGATACCTCTACGCCGAGCCCGACTGGCTGCTCTACCGCCCCGACTGGTGGCAAATTCAATAGTCGATCGGCGGTACGTCGCCGAGCCTCGCCGGGTTAGACTCCGCCCGCAGGAGTGTTCATGCGTATCGGTGTCATCGGCGGTAGCGGCTTGTACGAGATGGACGGCCTCGAGGATGTGCGGGAGGAGCGGGTCAGCACCCCCTTCGGCGATCCGTCGGACGCCGTCATCCTGGGTCGGCTCGGGCAGGCCGAGATGGCGTTCCTGCCCCGCCACGGTCGCGGGCACCGGTTCAACCCCTCGGAGGTGAACTACCGCGCCAACATCTTCGCGCTCAAGTCGCTGGGCGTGGAGTGGATCATCTCCGTGTCCGCGGTCGGCTCGCTCAAGGCCGAGATCGCGCCCGGGCACATCGTCGTGATCGACCAGTTCATCGACAAGACCTACGCGCGCAAGCACACCTTCTTCGAGAAGGGCATCGTTGCCCACGTCGCCTTCGGCGACCCGGTGTGTGGCGCCCTGCGCGGGTACCTGCTCGCGTCCGCC
>JAYVAS010000479.1:0-2166 GCA_043750895.1 Pseudomonadota bacterium | reverse complement strand
TACAGGCATTCCCGCGCGAAGTCTTCCGGGAGCGACATCGGCGCCGGCTATCGCGAGCCTCGGGTGCCGGCTCGCCGGCCGACGCTACGGCACCCGCGTCCGCGGCAGTCCGTTGACGGTGTCCCGGCCGGAGACGAGCGGCGGGGCCTCGCCCTCGTGGCCGGACAGCTTGCCCAACCGCGCCTCCACCTTGGCGATGAGGTCCTGCTCGATAGCCAGCTCGGGATCGGCCTGGCCGGCCCAGCGCCCGGCGAGGGCGTGGACGAGCTGGTACGCGCCCTCCTGGTCGTTCTTCTCGTGGTGGAGCGCCGTCGCGGCCTTCAGCACCGTGACCTCGTCCACCAGCATGAGCCCGCGGGCGAGCCCCTCCTGGGGACGTCCGGTGACGGTGAGGTTCACCGACCGAACGGGACGCTCGCCGTTCCGCATGGTGTAGGCCACCTCGACGGTGCCGACCGACCCCGTCGGCCGGGCCGGGAGGTCGCCGGCCGGCGCGAAGCCGAAGTAGATGGCACCCTCATCGTGGGACAGGAAGAGCGTCGACACCTTCATCGTGAGCGCGCCGTCCGGGGTCCAGGACACGGCGTCTCCGGGGATCCCGTACACCCCCGCGATCTTCAGCCCCGGCGCCGGCCTCACCTCGAGCTCCAGGTCGTACGCCAACTCGGACACCATGGTGTCGAGTTCGGTCGCGAAGGTCTCCCGCATCTTGAGCGAGTCCGGGAAGAAGAACAGATTGCCGCCGCGCACGCTCGAGATCTGGGTCGCCAGCTCGGCGCCGAACTGCTCGCCGACGCCGATGGTGGTCATGCCCACGCCGGCCTTCGAGGCGTCGATGGCCATGCCCATGAACGAGGCCGCGTCGGTGCGCCCGGTGTTGGGCCGCTCGTCGGTGAACAGCATCACGCGGGTGACGCCGTCGAACTTCGGCGCGCTGGCCTTGGCGAGGGCGAAGCCGTGCTGCAGGCCCGCCTCCATGTTGGTGGAGCCGTCGATGGCGATGCTGTCGATGGCGCGGGAGATGGTAGAGCGATCGGCGACGCTGGTGGGCGCGAGATGGGTCGCGACGGTGGCGCCGTAGAGCACGATGGACACCTGATCCCCCGGCCGCAGGTTCCCCAACATCGCCTGGAGCGAGGCCTTCACCGCTTCGATGGGCTGCCCCGACATCGACCCCGACTTGTCGACCACCGCGACGAGGTTGACGGGCGCGCGCTTCCAGGTCGCGGCGTCGATGCCGGAGTCGAAGCCGAGCTGCGCGAGCCACCGGACCTCGGGCTGGGCCAACAGGGTGGCGCTGGTGGCCTCTCCGATGGGGCAGATCAGCGCCGTGCATTTCCCGGTGCCGTCCAGCGGCAGATCGTGCTCTCCGAACAGCCCCTCGGGGGTGAAGACGTTGGGGTGGGGGATGTTCCCGGCGTCGATCTGGTCGCGGAAGTAGCCGATGTCCTGGGCGCCTCCGGCGGTGACGCCCATCTCGGCCTTCATGCGCACGCTGGGTGCGGGCGCGATCATCACGCTGTCGAAGTCGATGGCGGTCGGGCTGTACTTGACGTCGGCGTCGTCGTCGTCGTCACCGGCGAGCGCAAGGAAGCTGAGAAGGAGGAGGGTCATCGGAGCTCCAGGGAGGTGCCCCCACAACGCCCGCCTCTTCGAGGACTTACACCAACACCCGCAGCGCCGAGAGCACCCGCGCCGGATCCGCGCCGCCCGACGGGACGTGAAGGAAGCCGACCGGCACCGAGAAGGCCCCGACCGCCTGGTACAGCCAGGCGTTGCACACGTAGCCGCCGGCGTCGTCGGACACCGTCGCGCCCAAGGACTCCGCGAAGGACTCCACCGCGATCGTGGCCCGACGCTCCACGGGGCCGTCCTGTTCGAGGTCGGTGAGGTGCACGCCGTCGTTGTCGGGGTTCACGTCGCTCACGAAGCGCCGTCCCACCCGCTCCACCTCCAGCCCGGAGCGCAGCGTCGCGACGCCCACCCCCAGGATCGCGGCCGGCGTGAACCCCTCGGCGAGGCGGAGGGTGTCCTCGATGCACCCCCACCAGGTGACCCGAATCACCCCCCCCAGCACCGGGATCGGCCCGGACGGATGGTCCACCGCGGCGCCGTCCAACGCCCGCGCCAACCGTGCGGCCGGGTTGTCGTACACGGCTCCGAAGG
>JAYVAS010000478.1:0-10217 GCA_043750895.1 Pseudomonadota bacterium | reverse complement strand
CTCACCCGCCGGAGGGTGAACGCCCCCGGCTCGACCTCCACGACGACGAACCCGTATTCGTCCTGGCTCACCGAGAAGGGTTCGTAGTCCGCCTGCCCTTCGTTCCCCCACCGATCGAGCGCGCCGCCCCCGCCGCCGACGTTCACCCACAAATGCTGGTGCTCCTTGGATTGGCCGCGACTGTAGGCGTGTGTGTGCCCGAAGAAATGCACCGAGGGTTTGCCACAGCTCGTGCTGAAGGCCTCCAGGCGGCTCACCACGTCGCCCGTGTAGTCGAGCTCCCCGTGGGGCCACAGCTCGGAGAGGTACGGATGGTGCATCTCCGCGAAGACGAACTCGATGGTGTCGTCGGTGCACGTCGCGGCCAGGACGCCATCGAGCCAGTCGAGCTGGGCGGCCAGGGTGTACCCGGTGTTGCTGTCCAGCCCGATCACCCGGAGGTTGTCGTAGTCGGTGGTCCACCAGTGTTCCTCGTAGCCGGGGGTTCCGTTCGAGGGGAGGTGGAAGTATTGGAAGAACGCCGGAGAGTTTCCCTCGTGGTTCCCCGGCACGGGGTACATGGGCACCTCGGCCATCAAGGGCGCGGCGCCGGCGAAGAAGTCCTCGGTCCAGTCGTCGTACTGCCAGCCATTGTCGACCAGATCGCCGGGGAGCAGCACGAGGCCCAGGGCCGCCGGGAGGTCGCTCCCGTACTGCCCGGTGATGGTGGGGAGGATGCCCTCGCTCACCACCTCCGCCCATTTGGTGGGGAAGGCGTCGTCCCGCTGCATGTCGCTGCTGACGACGAGCCGGAAGGGCTGCCCGGTCCCGGCCGCGGGGGCTGTGCGGAAGTGGGCTTGGACGCTGGCGGTGCCGCCGGTGTGGACGGTGTACCAGTAGGCGGTGTCGGGCGCGAGGCCGGTGAGCTGGACCTCGTGCTGGACCCCGTGGCCGCCTACCAGCGGCGTCCCGGTGCTGGTCTGGCCTTCGGCTTCGGTCGGCCCCCAGGTGACCCGGGTCTCCTCACCGTCGCGGGTCTCCCAGCAGATCCACGCGTCGGTGGGCGTGACCGACTGCAGGTACGGCGGCACGAGGAGGTCGTGGGGCGTGAGGTCGCCCGGGGTGGTCGGGGTGACCAGGTCGACGTCGGCGGCGGGGTCGGGCGCGACGCAGGCGACGAGCAGCAGGAGGAGATGGTGCATGCCGGGGGAGCGTAGCGCACGCCGAGGCGGATCGGGTGGGGTGGTCGGGACGGCGATCGCCCCGGTCAGCCGGTGATCGCGATCCCCACGCCCACCAGGATCGTGGCGCCGCCGAGCAGGTCGGTGAGCTGCGGTCGTTCTCCGAGCACGAGGGCAGCCAGGGCGGTCGCGCCCACCGGCTCGAGCAGGATGACCGCCCCGACGATCGCGGCGGGGACGTAGCGGACCGCGTAGTTGAAGCCGATGTGGCCGATCAACTGCGGACCCAGGGCCATGCCGGCGATGGCGAGCCAGGTGGCGGTGGGGTGGCCGAGGAAGGGGACCCCCAGCGCCAGTCCGAGTCCGAGCAGGGTGAGGGCGGCGGCCCCGCAGACCGCGGATCCGTAGGTCGCGATGTCCACGCGGGGCCGGACCGACCGCCCGATGAGGAGGTAGCCGGCCGAGAGCAGGCCGCCGCCGATCGCCAGGAGATCACCCCGCCAGTCGGCGGTGCCGCCGGTACCGGCCAGGCCTCCGACCCCCAGCAGGGCGACGGTCACGCCGATCCAGTACCGCGGGCGGGGGGCGGCGCGTAACAGGACGGCTTCGCCGAGCCCGGCCCAGACCGGCGTGAGGCACACGAACACGGTGCTGCGCATCACCGTGGTGAGCCGGAGGCTCGCGAACCACGCCCAGAAGTGGAACGCCAGCAGGGCGCCGGCGAGCCCGATCCACACCAGGTCCCGGGCGGGGAGGCGGCGCGCCGCGGGCGCGAGCACCAGGGCCACCACGGCGGTGCGCCAGAAGGCCAGGGCGAGGGGGTGGGCGTCGGGTGCGAGCCGGACCAGCACCCCGGCGGCGCTGACGGCGGCGATGGCGACGGCGAGGACGGCGATGACGCGCGGGGGCACAGGGTCGGCTAACGCTGCGGTGAGCGCCCCGTCGGGATGCGGGCCCAGCCGGCGCTGGGTACACTGGGCAGACCTCGGATAGTCGATGGTGCTGCTCTCGGTGTCGTTCTTTGGCTGTACCCCCGACCCCGGGCCGACGACGAAGGTCGTCGACGAGGACAGCGTGCGGATCACCGGGGACTCCGGCACGACCGACAGCGGCACGCCGGTGGTCACGCGGACGGACACCTTCCCGCAGTTCACCGGCACGGTCCCGCAGAACCTGCTGATCATCTCCATCGACACCGCTCGGCGGGACGTGTTCGAGCGGTACGGCAGCCCGATCGAGAACGCGCCCTTCCTGGCCTCGATGGCCGCGAGCGGCGTCGCCGCGGAGGCGCATCGGAGCTGCTCCAACTGGACCCTCCCGGCGATGCTCTGCATCACCACCGGCCAGAGTGAGATCGCCCAGGGGTTCCTGCCCGACCTGCGGGACGGGCAGAGCCTGATGGCCCCCGAGTTGGACACCATCGCCACGCGGCTCGCCGCGCGCGGCCACATGACCATGTTGTGGTCCGCGAACACCTGGTTTTCGGATGTCCACGCCTCCGCTCGGGGATTTCGGTACACCGAGCTGATCAACGACTCCGTCACCACCGACGTCTTCGATGGCGGGTTGGGAACCTTCCAGAAAGCGGTGACGCCCGGCACCCCCTGGTACCTCCACCTGCACGTCAAGGATCCGCACGCCGCCTACGCTCCGCCCGCGGAGTACCTCGATGGGCTCGCCGCGCTGGGCGACGTCCCCTGGGATCTTGCCACGCTGGACGGCCACTACGCCGCGCGTGATCTCTGGCTGAACGACATGACCGCCGAAGAGCAGGCCCTGCTCCAAGCGGCCATGCGCGTCCGCTACCTGGGCGAGATCCGGTACATGGACGACCAGATCCGTGCGGCGATGGGCCGATACGACACAGCGGGCCTGCTCGACGACACCTTGGTGGTGGTGGTGAACGACCACGGGGAGCAGTTCTGGGAGCACGACAACCAGACCCACGCCTATGAGCTGAACGCCGAGGAGAACGACGGGTTCCTGTTCTTCTGGGCCAAGAACATCGTGCCCGCGGTGTGGACCGAGCCGACCTCCCACGAGGACATCGCCCCGACGGTGTTCGCGCTGTGGGGCATGAAGGAGTCCGGGTTCAGCGGGCTCCCGCTCGGCCAGGCGCCCGCCGACCGCCCGATCCTGCCCCTGGCTGCGGCCCGCTACGGCGTGGTCCAGTCGGTCATCCTCGGCGACTACAAGATGACCTACCGCTGGAACGGCGACAAAGAGCTCTACGACGTGGTGAACGACCCCACCGAGACCACCAACCTCTACGCCGCGGACGACCCGCAGGTCATCGCGCTGTGGGACGTGTTGCTGCCCGTGGTCGACGCGGTTCGGCCGTTGGCCCCCGACGACACGCCGGCCCGACTCGGTCCCTGACGGGTCAGCGCCCGCTGGCGGCGCGCGCCTCTTTCAGCCACTCGGCCGCCGGGCGCGGCGTCGTCGTGCCCTTCTGGAACACCTCGATCGGCTTGCGCACCCCGTCGGAGCGGATCACGAACGCGGTGGGCAAGCGGGTCACCCCGAACTTCTCGGCGATCGCCTTGTTCTCCGGCGTGGAGTCGGGGTCGATGCGGACGCGGTTGTTGGCGCTAAGCCAGAGGTCCACGTCCTTGTCGTCGAAGATCTGCTCCTCGACGGCGGTGCAAGGGGGGCAGTCGGCCTGGTGGAACCAGAGGAGGATCGCCACCTTCCGGTCGCGCTGGTCCTCCGAGGCGGCGCGTAGACCCACCACGCCGCTGGACCAGAAGTCCTTCATCACCGCTTCCGATGCGCTCGGCACCACCGGGCCGGTGGGCTCGACCGGGGTGGAGGCGCCGCCGGCCTCGAAGCGGCCGGTGGGATTCGAGAAGTCGGCCTTGAGCAGCACCCCGACGAACACCACGATGAGCGCGATGAACACCAGGACGGCGCCGATCCCCGCCTGCTTGAGCCGCGGGCCGCGCGCAGAGGGTGGCTTCCACTTCCCGGGTACGATGCCGCAGTTTGCGCACTCGATCGCCTTGGGCTGTTCGATGCCGCACCGCGGGCAGATCATGCGCTCGCCGCCGTGGCGATCCGTCGTGCTGTTCATGTCAGCCTCCCATCTTGATGAGTCGTGCTTCGAGGTCACAGCCGGCCTGGTAGCCGCGTTGGCAGGATCCCGCGGCGTCGGTGCGGGCGCCGGCCCGGTCCCCGGTGCGGTACCGGGCGTTGGCACGATCCGCCCAGGCCTTGCCGTCGTCGGGTCGAAGCGCGATGAGCTTGTCCAACGCCTGCACCGCTTCGGGGTCGTGTCCGGCGCGGGTGCGCGCGTAGGCGAGGCCCTCCCAGGCATCGGCGTAGTCGGGGGTGGTGGCGACCGCGGCCTCGAAGTCGGCGAGCGCCCGTTCGTGGTCTCCCTGCCGCGCTTCGGCCCGGCCGCGCCAGTAGTGGGCCTGGGCGTGGGCCGGGTCTCGCTCGAGCGCGCGGTCGGCGGCCTCGATCGCGTCGGCGTCGCGGTTCTCGGCGTAGGCCCGCGCTGCCGTCTCCACGAGGACGGGGATTTCCACATCGGATGTGGTGGATGCGGTCGTCGTCCCGGTCACCGCTCCCCCATCGGTGCTTAGGGCCTTCGGGCGCCCGCCCTCGTCGATGCTGGCGCGGGTGATCACCCAGTGCCCCTCCTCGTACGCCAGGGTGGTGTGGATCGTGGCCTCGCCGCGCGGCCCGTGGGCGCGGTGGGTGAACTCGGCCTCCTCGGGGGAGACCGATCCCTGGGGGAACCACCCGGTCTCGACGGGCTCACCGACCCGGGCGATGACCTCGGGGTGTGCACGGACCCAGCCTTCGGCGCCGGTGAAGGCCTCGCTGTTCCGGAGCGCGGTCAGGACGAACGCCCCGGTGATCACGCTTCCGAGGAGGCCGAGGACGATGAAGCCCGCGCAGCCGATCGCGAGCCATTTGCCGACGCCGTTCGCCATACCGCCGTTCTACCGCGGCACGGTGTACAGCGCCGAGGGGAACACCCGCCGCGCGGCGACCGGAAGCGGGGCCACCAGCGCGGTGAACTCGGCGAGGGTGGAGGCGCGGCGCACCGACAGGAGGCCGTCGTGGCGCGTCTCGGCGCGAAACCCGAGGATGCGGCTGAGGGCCATGAAGCCTACCATTCCGTGGAGGGTGATCTCGAGGTCGAAGAGGTAGACCGACTGCGTGACCCGACCCAACTCGGCCACCATGGCGTGGCGCACCTCGGCGGGGAGGTGGTGCAGCATCAGCGTGCTCGTGCCGAGGTGAAACGCCCCGTCCGGGACCGGAAGGCACGTCGCGTCGGCTTCGAGGACCACCGCGCGACCCCCGAGGCGCGTCCGTGCCAACTCCGCGTAGCCGGGGTTCAGGTCGACCCCTGTCAGCTCGACCGGGATGCCGGCGTCGTCGGCCCAGTCGGCGATCGCCTGCAGCAGCGCGCCGGACCCGGTGCCGATGTCCACCACGCGGAATGGGGTGGGGCGGCCCAGCCGCTCCCAGTGAAGCGCGACCTGACGGGTGTGGAAGCGGTCCCAACCGGAGAGGCGATTCCACCGATCCAGGTCGGCCAGGATCGCGCGGCCGCGGGGAGAGAGGCCCTCGGTGTCGAGGATCTCCTCTCCGTGGGTGCGGAAGCGGGTGGCGATCACCGGGGCGGCCCTTCGATGAACCGGGTCAGCGGCATCACGCAGAAGCCCTGCTCCGCGGCGTCGGCCCACTCGACGCCGTAGACATCCAGGCTGCGCGCGCCGGTGTCGGCGTCGTTCACGTAGCCGCAGCCCGTCCACGCCCGACCGCGTACGCGTGCGGGGCGTCGCGCGTGGTCGCAGCGGTTCAACCCGGCCTCGGCGCCGTCGCCGTCCATGGGCCAGCAAAGCTCGGCGCGTTCGACGTCGAAGAGCGTCACCTTCCAGGAGCCCCGCGGGTTGGCGACGCCCAACGCGGTGAGGACGGCGGCGGCGACTCGTCCCCGCGCTTCGGCGAGCGCGAGCAGCGCGCGCGCCGGGACGACGATCATCGTCGTGTGCAGTCCGACGCGGTCGGACTCCCGGCTGACCCACGCCACCTGGAGCCGCTCGGGAGGGCTGGTCACGGCGCTGCAGGTGTCTTGCGCGAGCGCGGCGCTGAGAAGGAGGAGCATCCTGACGAGTCTACCGCGGCGACGCCCTCAGGCCATCCCCTCGGCCTGCGCCCGGAGGGCGAGGTCCAGGTGCGCCTGGCATCCGAGCACGTCCAGCCCCGGCTGTTCCGGCCGTCCCAGCAGGAAACGCCGGCGCATCCGGTGCCACCGGCCGACGGCGTCGATCGCGAGGTCCTCCTGGACCTTGTCCTCCTCCTGCAAGCGGATGAGCCCCTCCCAGGCCTCGACCTGGAGGCCGATCTCGCTGCACACGAGGAAGACGTCGACCGTGGCGCGGGACGCGGCTTCGAGTTGCTGCCCCAGCGGGTATCGGCCGCGGACCGCCTTCATCTCCAGGTCATCCGAGATGAGCACCCCGTCGAAGCCGAGCTTCTCGCGGAGCAGCGTCTTCAGGATGCGCGGGGACATGGTGGCCGGGACGTCGGCGTCCCAGGCCGGGTAGACCACGTGGGCGGTCATGATCGTGCCCACCCCGGCGGCGATCGAAGCCTTGAAGGGGGGGATCTCGACGTGTTCCAGCTCCGGGAGGTCCTTCTCGACCGTCGGAAGCTCGAGGTGGGAGTCGGTGGCGGTGTCCCCGTGCCCCGGGAAGTGTTTGGCGCACGCGATCACGCCTTCCCCCTGCATGCCCTCGATGAACGCGGCGACGTGGCGCGCGACGTCCTCGGAGCCGCGCCCGAAGGCCCGGTCGCCGATGATCGGGTTCTTGGGGTTGGAGTCGACGTCGGCGTCGGGGGCGAAGTCCAGGTCGAAGCCGACCGCGTGGCACTCGCGTGCGAGCGCCGCTCCGATCGCCCGGCTGAAGCCGGGGCGCCCGACGTTTCCGACCCACCGCATCGGAGGCCACACCGTGGCCGGAGCCTTGAAACGTTGCACCCGTCCCCCCTCCTGGTCGACGCAGCGAATGGGGGGGATGTCGTCCGGGAGCAGGGACGCCAGCTCCCGGTTCAGCTCGCGGAGCTGCCGCGGCTCCTCGATGTTGCGCTTGAACAACACGAAGCCGCCCGGGCGCATCTCGTGGATCAGGCGGCGCTCGTCTTCCCGCAGCGACGTGCCCTGGATGCCGATGATGAGGCGCTGACCGGCGCGCCGCTTGCGGTCCGCGGTGCTGGTGGTGATCCCGACGGTGTGCATGGGGGCCGACGTAGCCCGGGCTCGGGCCCCTTGGCAGAGCCTCAGTGCTTCGGGTGCTCGGCAAGCTCGATGAGGACGCCGTCGAAGGCCTTGGGGTGGATGAAGATCACCCGCGTGCCGTGGGCGCCGGGGGTCGGACCTTCACTGAGGAAGGGGTAGCCCTTGCTCCGGAGGATCGCGACGTCGCCGTCGAGGTCGTCCGTCTCGAAGCAGAGGTGGTGCAGGCCTCCCGAGGGTTTTTTCTCGAGGAACTTCGCGATCGCGCCCTGACCGTCCAGGGGGGTGACCAGCTCGAGGCGGGTGCCGTCGATGGGCAGGAACGCCGTGCGGGTCAGCGCGGAGGGCACGTCCTCGCGTCCGGCGAGGGGGAGACCGAGGTCTTCGCAGAAGCGGCGGATGGCGCCGTTCAAGTCGGGGACGGCGATGGCGACGTGGTCGAGGCGGCGAATCATCCGGGCCACCTATCCGAGGCCGGGGCGTCGGCGCGCGCGGCTACTCGCAGAGGATGGCACGCATGGCGTCGGCGCGGCGGTCCAGATCGTCGAAGTGCCGGACGGTCTGCTTGTCGATGGGGTCGAGGACTTCGATGCCGGTGAGGAAGCCGGAGAGGACGCTCTCCTCCCCCTCCTCGCGCGGCTGCACGTGGATGAAGTCGGTGAACGTCTCGCCGCCGTGGCATCCGTTGCAGCTGTTCAGGGAGAGGAGGTGCCGGGCCTCGGGGTTGACGTCTGGTGCGTCCCAGGCCTCGCCGCTGTACTTCACCGCGGCGGCCCGGAACGGGTCGCCCTGGTACTCGAGCGGCACTTCGTAGGTCCCCGCGAGGATGTCCTGCTCGTACTCCTGGAGGTACCGGATCAAGGTCACGGTGCTGTTGAAGCCCCACGCCGGCGTCATCGGCAGGGTGCGCATCGCGAGTTGGCCGGTGCCGTCGGGGTTGAACTCCCGCATCTCCCAGATTCCGTTCCCGAACTCGTTCTCGTTGGTGACGATCTGGGAGATGTCGGTGGGGCGGTACGGGGTGTCGGGGAGCTCGTCGGTGTCGATGCCGGTGAAGGCGTCGGTGACCTCCTGCAGCGCCGCGTTGTACTCGGGGGTGCCGACGTCGAACTCGCCGAGCGCGTGCCACTTCTCGGCCCACTCCTCCTTGCTCATGACATCGAGCGGGAGCGAGTACTCGAGGTTGAGCGCGAACTCGAGCGCGGCGTCGTCCTCGGTGAGGCCGAACACGAAGCGGCCCTCTCCGGCGCGGGTTTCGTCGGCCAGGTCGATCCGGTTGGTGATGGCGAGGAGGCGCATCGGGGACTGGGTCAGGTCGAGCTCGCCCGTCCCCGTCCGGGGCCAGCCCAACATCACGCCGGACAGGCCGTTCCGGGCGGCGACCTCCGCGCCGTTCAGGTACACGGTGTTCCGCCAGATCTGGAACCAGCGGGTCACGAACTCCGACGCGTTCACCGGGCCCGCCATCGCCGTCATCAGGCGGCCGAAGCTCCACGCACCGCTGATTGGGTCCTCGACGTCGCCGTTCCAGTGGGTACGCTGGATGTCCTCGACCACATCCAGGTTGGTGATCATCAGCTCGTGATCCTGGACGATGTCGATGTCACACCCGGCTTGGATGGTGACATTGAATGGAAGGTTGCGCCCAACGTTCAGCGACGGGGGAGCGTCCACCGTGTCGGTGTCGTTGGGGAGCGTATCGGTTCCCATTGCGGTTTCGGTGCCGTCCGAAGCGGCGTACCGGCATCCGAAACTCGCAAAAAACAACAGCGCAGCACCGAATCCGATGGTCCTGTCGTTTTTTTGGAATTTACCAAACATGTTTCGGAAACCTTACGTAGGGTACCCCGGGGGGCTCTTCATCCGCAACATTCTTTTTGCAAAAGGCGTAGGGGACCTGACGGAACCAGGGGAGTGGATCAGTACGAACCGCCGACGGAGTCGGATCGACACTGCCTCCGAAAAGGCTGGTGTGCGGTGTGTACGCACGCCGGCGCGGCTCCAGAGCGGTTGCCCGAGGTCCCCGCGAGCGGGTATAGGCCGCTCCGTTTCGGGTGCTCGATGTCGGCTCTCCGCTTCCCCCTCCCCCTGGTTCTCCTGCTCGCCGGTTGTTTCGGCGCCAAGCCCGAGCCCCGGGAGACCGGGCTCGACCTCACCGAGAGTGACGCCGACGCCGACGCCGACGCGGACAGCGACGCCGACAGCGACACGGACGCGGACAGCGACACGGACGCGGACACCGACACCGATGCGGACGCGGATGTCGACGACGCCGACGGGGACGGCCTCACCACCGCTCAGGGCGACTGCGACGACGGCGATCCCGACACCTACCCCGGAGCCCCCGAGACGGGCGACGACGGCACCGACCAGGACTGCGACGGGGTCGATCCCTCCCGCGACGTGATGGCCTTGCGCGCCGGGACGCTCGTCGTGTCCGAGGTGATGAAGGACCCGGTCGCGGTCAACGACGCGGACGGCGAGTGGTTCGAGGTGAGCTCGACCTCCGGCGCCACGCTCAACCTCCGCGGGCTCCTGGTCGAGGATGACGCCGGGTCGGCGTTCGCGGTCAGCAGCGACCTCTCGATCGCCCCCCGCGACCGCGTGGTCTTCGGGGTCACCACCAGCTCCGGCGCGAACGGCGGGGCCGGGGTCGACTACGCGTGGTCCTCGTTCCAGCTCACCAACAACGATGATCAGATCATCCTCCTCGTCCCCGGCGGCCTCGTGGTCGACCGCCTCGCGTACACCGACGCGGACTTCCCGGACTCCGCGGGCATCGCCTTTCAGCTCGACGTGGC
>JAYVAS010000477.1:0-8143 GCA_043750895.1 Pseudomonadota bacterium | reverse complement strand
GTGCGTCACCGCGCCGGACACGCCGCACGCGGCGTTCCACGGCTGTTACGACTGGCACAGCGCCGTGCACGGTCACTGGGCGCTGCTCGTGATCTCCCGCCTCCTGGACGAGCCGGTCTGGGCCTCGGTGGTGGACGCGAGCCTCACCCCCGACGCGGTGGCGTCCGAGTTGGACTCGCTGGAGCGCGGCGAACTCGGCGAGATCCCTTATGGTTACGCGTGGTTCCTCGCCCTGGCCCGCGAGCGCGCCTTGTCCGGCGCGGACGACCTGGAACCCCACGCCGCGGTCGTGGCCGACGCGCTGGAGGCCTGGATCACCCCGCGTGAGGCCGGCGACCCCGCCGTGTTCGCGGACGACTACGACAACTACTCCTGGGCCCTGTACAACCTGTGGGCCTGGAGTGTGGCCTCGGGTGACACCGCGCGCGCCGCCCGGGCCGAAGCCCTCGCGGTCGACGTTCTGGCCGCCACCGAGTGCCCGCTGACCGACGAGATCGGCAGCGCCGAGAACTTCTTCCCCGCGTGCCTGATGCGCGCGCACGCGCTGGCGGTGGTGCTCCCCGACGCCCTCCTCGCCGAGCTGCCCGACGATTACCCCCTCGCGCCCGTCACCGACATCCGGTCGGCGCACCAGGGAGGCCTCAACTTCAGTCGGTCGTGGGGCTTGTGGAGCATCTACGCCCGGACGGGCGAGACGCGCTGGCGCGACCTGTACGTGGAGCACGTGGCCTGGCACCTGGCCCACCCCGAGTACTGGGCGGAGGACTACGACCAGTTCAGCCATTGGGTGCCCCAGTTCGGGGTGTACGCGCTGGCGCTGATCGTGGATGACCCGGTGGAGTAGGGGCCCGTCCCGAAACAACCATGTCGGACCGAGGGCGTCGATGCCTCGGCGTCGCGCGGAGCGACGCGACCTGGGTGTCTCGCGTCGAGGGGTGGTCGCGCCGTCGCGCCCTCTCGCTCAACCCCCCAGCAGGTGCTCCACGTTCCGCCGCGCCACCGCGAGGATCGTGCCCTGGGGGTTGATCCCGGGGGTGTCGGGGAGCAGCGAGCTGTCGTTCACCCACAGCCCGTCCACGCCGTTGAGCTTCCCCCAGCTGTCCACCGGGCCGCCGAAGGGGACGGTGCTGTGCAGATGGATCGCGGAGATCTGCGCCTTTCCCGCCGTCACGCCGGCACGCATGGCGGGGATGTCGGCGGGTGAGCGTAACGGTGGACCGCCGGGAACGGGGTTCACGATGCGGACGGCGCCGGCCGCGAAGACCAGCGTGGCGAGGCGCTCGGCGGCGAGGCCCAGCGTTTCGAGGTCCTCGGGGCCCAGGCGATACCGGACGAAGGCCTCGTCGAGGACTGGCACGTTGCGCACCCGGCCGCGCGCCTTGGCCATGACCTTCGCGTAGAACACGCCGAGGCGCCACCACTCGGCCAGCGCGCGGTCGCGCTCGTCCTGCGGGCCGACCAGCCACAGCGCGAGGTGGGCGAGCGAACTGTGCGAGCATCCGAGCGTCATGAGCGGCTTGAACGCCTCCACCTGTTGCACCGGCACGCCCAGCTCGGGCTGGTTGACGCGGTCGGCGAACTCGGCGGTGACGCGGACCATCGGGTTCATGGTCAGCGTGTCGCCGATGCCCCGGGTGAGGCCGCTGCGCCGCAGGATCAGCGGCGTCTGCACCGAGCCGGCGCAGACCACGACACGCTCGGCGCGGATCCGCACCTTCTCGCCCATCCGATCCACGGCCAGGGCCCCCGTCACCCTGCCCCCCGAGAACTCCAGGCGTTTCACCTGAAGACCGACCTCGATGCGCGCCCCGGCCCGCCGCGCCCGGGGGATGAGCGTCTCGGTCATCGACTGCCGACGCCCCTCCGGCGACACCCCGTCGTACTTCCAGAACCGCTGCACCTGCGTGCTCTTCCAGCCCAGCGAGGCCGCGCCGGCGGCCAGCCGCTCGGACGCGATCCCCGGCGACCCCGGCCAGGCCGACACCGACATCTCCCGCTCCACCGCCTCCACGTGGCGCTGCATGCGCTCGGCGCCGAAGTCGTCGATGCGGTAGTCGCGGGCCCAGGCGTCGAACACCTCGGGGATGGGCGGGTGGTAGAGCGCCGCGTTGACCTCGCTGGCCCCCCCCAGGCAACGCCCCTCCACGTAGGTGACCTTGACCGGGCCGAACGCCGGCGTGAGCCCGCCGTTGCGCCACTTCTGGTCCATCTCGGCGAGCGAGTAGGGCTCCGCTGAGCCCACGGGGAGGTCGGGGCCCTCCTCCACCATCAGCACGTCCTGCCCGGCCTCGGCGGCCAGCGCGGCGGTCATCGAGCCGCCCGGGCCGGAGCCGATCACGAGGAGCTTCGCGTCGTGCCGCTTCACGGGGCGGGGTCCGGCGCGTGCTGGGCTTCGAGCGGGGAGCGGTCGGAGAGGGTGAGCACGGACTTCAGAGCGTAGCCCCGAACGCGGCCCTTCGCCCCTCCGGCGACGCCCGGTTCACCGCGTGTCGAGGTTGCCCCAGGTCGCGATGTCGATGCTCTCGGCCCAGGCGGTGCAGGTGTCCCCCTCCACGAAGGCGACGAGGTCGGCGGCCGCGAAGCCGAGGGGGGTGACCTCATCGATGGCGACGGACGACGGGGTGTCCTCGCAGCTCGGTCCGCTCGCTTCGTCGTTCTTGTCCCCAGGGCACGCCATCAACAGGGCCAGCAGCATCGAACCTCCTTGTGCAAGCTGCGCACGCTCCGCCCGTGGGGGCGACGGGGTCGGCCCGGTGACGGGTGTACCGGCTTCAAGGGGCCGCACCGCGCGGGACGGCACGGTGTTCCACCCGCGAAAAGTACGTGAACGTGCCCATCTTCTCGTAGAACTCGACGAAGTCGCGGAGCGGCCCGATCGGACCGGTGCGCAGGCGGTCCAGCGCGGCGAGGCGGCGCTCCCGCGACCATCGCGGGTACCCGGACAGGCCCACCAGCACCGTCACCGCCGCGATCCCCGTGCCCATGTAGCGGGGCATGCCGCGGATGCGCCCTTCCATGTCGTTCACTGCCCCCTGCAGGCACCCGGCGTCGAGCCCCCGATCGAGCGGGTCGAGGACGTCTTCGAGCAGGGCGCGGACGGAGGTGGTGAGCACGGACCCGGCAACGTAGCCGTAGACGGCCTATGTGTCGGTATCGGTGTCTACCGCGACGCCTACCGTGGTCTCCCAGGTGAGCTCCAGGGTGTCCCCGATGCGTTCGGCCGCGTACCAGGGAACCCAGACCCCGCTGCTCTGGTAGTCGTAGAGCACCTGCTCGTCGGTGGGGTTCCACCCCAGGTTCCAGATCGCGCCGTCCTCCGGGCGGTCGGGGTCTTCGCAGAGCTCGAGGTCCCCCGACGCGAGGTAGTGGTTCACCTCGAAGGTCGCGGTGCAGCCGGCGCAGGCCTCCTCCGCCTCCTGACCGGTGAGCGCGTACTCCAGGATCGACACCGGCTTCAGGTCGTCGCCATCCAGCACCTCGGTCAGCGTGAGGCTGCCCGTCATCGTCGTGTAGGGCCCGTTGTGCGGGCTCATCTCCCAGGTCGCCTCCCAGGTGATGGTGAGGAGGTGCTCCGGGTCCCCGTCGAAGCCGGTGTCTCCGAAGGAGGTGTCGACGAAGAAGGTGTCGAAGGTGGAGTCCACCGGGGCGGAGGTGTCCTCTGGCGGAAGCTCGGGCTCGACGCTGTCTTCGCCGCTGGCCGCGCACCCGCCCGTGAGGGCCCCGAGAACCACGAGCAGCCGGAACATGAACACCTCGCCGTGCCAGTATACTTCGGCGCGATGCACGTCCTTCCGCTCCTCTTCCTCGCCGTCCTCCCCGGCTGCAAGCCGAAGGAGGTCGCTCCGCCTTCCATCGAAGTGTCGACCGAGACCCTCGACTTTGGCGAGGTCCCCATCAACGCCCCGGCCACCCAGGAGTTCACGGTCCAGAACACGGGCGGCGGCGAGATCGAGCTGCTCTCCATCTCGGTGATCGAGGGTTCCGCGGCAGTGTGGGCGGTCAGCCGGGACAGCGTGAGTGTGCTCGCGGAAGGGGAGAGCACCACCGTCTCCGTGACGTTCACGCCTTCGGCGCTGCTCCCCTACGAAGGCCGGATCCAGGTCCGCTCCGACGACGAGACGAACCCCAACCTGTACGTGGCGCTGGCCGGGACGGGCGCCGAGTCCACCGCCGACAACGACGGGGACGGCTACTCGGTGGCCGCGGGGGACTGCAACGACAACGATGCCGGGGCCTACCCGGGCGCGACCGAGATCTGCAACGGTCGGGACGACGACTGCAACGGCGCCGTTCCCGCCAACGAGCTGGATCTGGACGGCGACGGCTGGCTCGTCTGCGAGGGGGACTGCGACGACAACGACGGCAACGTCTACCCAGACGCGCCGGAGATCTGCGACGACAAGGACTCCGACTGCGACGGCACCAACGCCGACCGCTCCGACCGCGACGGCGACGGCTACACGGTGTGCGACGACGACTGCGACGACGAGGAGCCGGCCGCGTGGCCGGGCAACCCCGAGATCTGCGACGAGGTCGACAACGACTGTGACGGCGACATCGACACCATCGACGTGGACCGGGACGGTCACTCGGTGTGCGGTGCGGCCGGGGACTGCGACGACAACGACGCCTCCGCCTACCCGGTGGTGGTGGACGACGACGGCGGCGGAGCGGGCGATGGCACCGAGGAGAACCCCTACGGGGACCTCGAGACGGGGCTCGCCAACCTCGATCGGGTGTGTCGTACCGTGCAGCTCAACCCGGGCGACTACGAGGTCTCCATCACCTGGAACGTCGGCCGGGTGCGCATCGGCGGCGGGGGCATCGACCCGTCCGAGGTGGTGGTCACCGCCCCCGCCGGCAGCCGGATGTTCGAGGTGTCCGACGGCGCCAGCCTGACCCTCGCGGGGCTCACCCTCACCGGCGGGAGCCCGACCAGCGGGGACGGCGGCGCCGTGCGGGTGGTCAGCGCCGACCTCACCCTCGAGGAGGTGGTGTTCGACGGCAACGCCACCGCCGGTGACGGCGGCGCGGTCGCGGTCTCCTCGGGGGACCTCGTGTCCACCGACTGTACCTTCACCAACAACCTGGCGGGGGACGACGGCGGGGCGGTCGCGATGGTGTCGGGGAGCTTCTCGGACACGAACAGCCGCTACGAGGGCAACACCGGCATCCGCGGGGGCGCCCTTCAACTCGACTCGTGTGTGGTGGACATGCTGGGCTCCCAGGTCCTCACCAACGTCGCCACCGACGAAGGCGGCGGGCTGGAGCTGATCGGCGGCGCCGGTGTCGCGCTGCAGAACCTCTACTTCTACGACAACACCGCCGGGGCCACCGGCGGCGGCATCTCGGCGGTGAACCTCGTCACCGACGGCTACCTGCGCAACCTGCTGATCCGCGACAACCAGTCGGGGAACCTCGGCGGCGGCATCGCGTTCACCGGCTCGGCCGCGGGCATCATGGTCGCCAACAACGAGATCGTGTCCAACACCTCGGGCGGCGAGGGCGCCGGCATCGCGGTGGACACCACCGACGCCGCCGGGCTGTACCTCTGGTCCAACCTCGTGGTCTGGTCGGACGGCGACAGCGGGCTCTGGTGCCGCGACGGCAATGGCGCCTCCGTGGCGTACAACACCGCCTACGCCAGCACCTCTGGGGTCGATTTCGACCTGGGCGTGGGCGAGGACGGCGGGGAGAACGAGGTCGCCGACCCGTTGTTCCGCGCCTACACCAACGACGACGTCCCCGAGGGGGACGACTTCGCCCTCACCGGAAGCTCGCCGGCACGCAACTCCGGCCCGACCGACGGGTCCGGGCCCTCGAACTATTCCACCTGGGCCGACCTCGACGGCTCACGCAACGACCGGGGTTACACCGGCGGACCAGGAGCTGACCCATGATGCTCGTCCTCGTGACGCGCGCCCTCGCGCTGGACATCACCCTCAACCCCGGCGACGACATCGTCACCGCCACGTCCGCGCTCGGCCCGGGCGATGTGGTGACGTTGAGCGAGGGCGTGTACACCATCGCCGGTCCAGTGGATTGGACCGGCGCGGGCACCGAGGAGGCGCCGATCACCATCAAGGGGCAGGGCGACGTCACCATCGAGATCACCGCCGGCTGGACCGCGGCGTACGTGCACGACGCCACCTGGATGAACATCAGCAACATCCACTTCCAGGGCGCTGCGACCATCACCGACGACCACGACGCCTTCTACGCCGAGAACACCGACCACCTCAGCGTCACGGACTGCGAGATGGGGCCGGCCTTCGACGACGGCGCGGCGTTCGGTGGCAACAACACCGCGCTCACCTTCGAGCGCAACCACGTCCATGACATGTTGGACGGGAACGGCCTCTACATCGGTTGTTACGACGCGTCCTGCTGGACGCAGGACAGCTCGATCTCCGAGAATTGGATCCACAACATCGGCGGCGACTATCACATCGGCATCTACCTGCTCCCCGGCGGGCAGAACAACGTGATTCGGGACAATGTGATCTACCAGGTCTCCTACGGCGGCCTGGCGGTGACCTCCACCGAGTACGGAGACCCGAACGTGGTCGAAGGGAACGCGATCTGGAACACCGTCAGCTACGGGCTCGGGGTGTACGGCGCCTCGGTCGTGCGCAACAACGTGGTGTTCAACGTGCAGGGGCGCGGCATCCAGACGGGGGACAACGGGCGCAACACCCTCGACAACCTCGTCATCACCCACAACACCGTCTACAACACCACCGACTACGGCATCTACATCGAGAGTTGGGCGGGCCGGACCGGCATGGTGTTGGCCAACAACGCGGTCGCCAACACCACGGGGCTCGCCATCGCCGCCACCCAGGGGAACGTGGACGACACCAACTACATCTCCAACAACGTGGCGAGTGGCTGGGTGAACGGTTTGACCCTGTACGCCGGGTCGGCCCAACCGGTCATCGGCGGCGGCGGGGAGACGGACTTCGAGGACCCGGTCTCGTGGAACTACTACCCGTCCCAGACCTCGGCGCTGATCGGCGTCGGGGACCCCTCGGCCAACGCCTACGTCCCCGAGACCGACTTCAACGGGGCGGCCCGTAACGGCGACGCGCCCGACGCGGGGGCCTATGAGTGGGACGGCGACGGCAACCCCGGCTGGCTCATCTCCGAGGGGTACAAGGACCTCGAAGCGTTGAGCGCCAACCCCGGCGACACCGTGGGCGGCGGCTGCTGCGGCGCCGGCAAGGAGGACGACACGGATGCGGCGGCGTTGCTGCTCGTGCCCTTCGCAATCTTCGGGTTGCGGCGGCGGCGGCGCGGGTAGGGGGCGCCGATGGCCGTCGACGTCCTCACCGAGATCGAGATCGCCCGGCCCCCCGAGGAGGTGGCCGCGTTCGCGGGCGACCCCACGCGCGTGCCCGAGTGGTACGTGAACATCAAGTCGGTGGAGTGGGAGACGTCGCCGCCCGTGGCGGTCGGCTCACGCATCGCGTTCGTGGCCCACTTCCTGGGGCGGCGCATCGCCTACACCTACGAGGTGCGAGAGTTGGTTCCGGCGGCTCGGTTGGTGATGTCCACCGCCGAGGGCCCGTTCCCGATGGAGACCACCTACACTTGGGAACCCGCCGGCACCGGGACGCGGATGACGCTGCGCAACCGGGGCGAGCCGACGGGGTTTTCGAGCGTGATGGCGCCGCTGATGGCGATCATGATGCGCCGGGCCAACAACGCGGACCTGGCGAAGTTGAAGCGGGTGTTGGAGGGGTGAGGGTGGTGTAGGTGTCGGACGAGGCGGCGCCGTAGCCGGGCGCGGCGCGCGCGCTTCGGTCAAACGCTCAGATCCGGATAGTAAAGCCCCGCGTTCCCGGATAAGTGATCAGAATGATGCCCTTGTCGCTCGCCAGCCCGCCGTCCATCCTGGGGGCGCTCGCCGAACGGGCCCGGGCCCGACGCCTGCAACGGAACCTCACCCAGGCCGCGCTTGCGGCGGCCGCGGGGGTAAGCCTGGCGAGCCTCCGCCGCTTCGAGCGCACCGGCGCGATCGCGCTGGAGGGGGCGGTCCGGGTCGCGCTCGTGCTCGGTGCGACCGAGCCGCTCGAGCGCTGGTTCGAGGCGGCGCCGGTGGTCTCGATCGACGAAGCGATCGCGCGCACCCGCGTCCGCC
>JAYVAS010000476.1:0-4838 GCA_043750895.1 Pseudomonadota bacterium | reverse complement strand
GCATCATACACGCTGGTGCACGCCGTCGCGCCCGCAGCGGACGTGGGTGTAGACGATCCGGATTCGCGGACGCACATTGAGGAATGCTCCTGGCCCTCTTTGTCGCCTGTCAGCCGACGAAGCCGGGCGCCGACACGGCCGTGGTTGTCGGACGGCTCGATCTGCCCGCGGACGCCGCCGTCGGGGAGCGTCTCTTCCGCGACGTGCGCTTCTCCTGGTACTACGCGCAGGGATCGGCGGACCTCAACGCCGGCCTGACCGAGGGGGATCCCGTTCTCGACGTGCCCGTGGCGAACGGCGTCGCCAACCCCTACGCCGGGTCCACCTTCGCGTGTCGAAGCTGCCACCTCCTCGACGAGGCGGGGCCAACCCGAGGCTACGCCGACTTCTCCGCCCGTACCCTGGTGACCGACCGGCCCGACGGGCGGACGCTCACCACCCGCAACACGCCGGCGCTGGTCGAGGCGGCCTCGCCGCGTGACGCCCCCTTTGCGCTCCACTGGGACGGCGAGTTCGTGTCCGGCGCCGATCTCGGCCTACACGCCTTCATCGGGCGCAACATGGGATGGCTGGCCAGCGAGGACGCCGATGCCCGCGCCCACCTCGCCGCCGTGCTGCGCGGGGACGACGGCAGCTTCGACATCGCGGCCGAGTACGACGGCCTCTCGTACGCGGCGCTGCTTGGTGGGGAGGGCGAGGGCGACCTGCAGGTGACGGCGCCTGTGGACGTCTCGACCGCGTCGGACGCGGCCCTGTTGGAGGCGGTCGGGTTCTACACCGCCGCGTACCTCGAGGCGCTGGTGTACCTCCGGGACGCCGACGGAAGCTTCACGGGCTCCGCCTACGACCGGTTCCTCGCCGCGAACGGGTACCCCACCGCGCCCGCCGCCGGAGAGTCGCCGTTGACGTACGGGCGGCGCCTCCGCGGCCTGCTGACAGCGCCGGTGCTCACCTCCGAGTTCGACGCCGACGCCCTCGCCGGCCTGCGGGTGTTCCTCGCCGAGCCCAGCACCCTCCCTCCCTCCGGCGTCGAGGTCGGCCTCGGGGGGCTCGGTAACTGCCTCTCCTGCCACCCCCCGCCGTCGTTCACCGACTACGCGCTGCACAACACCGTCGTCTCCGAGGCCACCTACGATCGGGTGCACGACGTCGACGCCTTCCTCTACTACGAGGTGCCCAGCCTCGCCGAACGGTCGGCCGACCCCGCAGCGTACCTGCCTCCGACCGCCGACCTCCCCGACGGTACCGGCATCCTCCGCGCCTTTCCCGAGCTGGATCGCCCCGAGTTGGTGGACCTCGGAGCCTGGAACATCCTCTTCAACCCCAGCTTCCCCGAGGCGCAGGCGGGCATCGCCGCGCAGATCGTGCAGGCCTACGGTCTGGAAGACCCCACCGACGAGGCGCTCCTCTCCCACGCCGTCGGCCTGTTCAAGACCCCAACGCTGCGCAACCTCTCCTTGTCGGGGCCGTACCTGCACGACGGCTCGATGCCGGACCTCGAAGCGGTGTTGCGGTTCTACCGGGGTTGGACGCCGGTCGCACGCGACGGGTACACCGTCAACCCGGACCCCCAGTTCCTCGGAATCGCGATCGAGGAGGCCGACGTCGCGCCGCTCCTCGCCTTCCTCGGCACCCTCGAAGAGCCGTACCCCGCCGAGTAGGGGCACGGGCGAGAAGGCGCCGCCCTCATCCGGCGCTGCGCGCCACCTCAGCCCGGAGGGAGAAGGGAATCGCGGTCGGTACGCGCTAGTTCAGGCCGTTGGTGAACAGGTAGAGCGCGCCGCGGAAGCTGTCGAACTCGGGGTCGCCGAGGGCTACGTCCATGTCGCCGTCGCCGTCCACGTCTCCTGGTTTGGCGGACATGCCGTTCCCGAAGTCGCCGTTGGGCTCATCGCTCGTGCCGGAGATGTCGGCAATGCGCGCATCGCGTTGCTCGTAGACGCCGTCGTTGAGCTCGGAGCCGAACACGTTCACCGCCCCGTAGCCCGAGTCGTCCAGGTAGACGGCCATCTCGGAGAGGCCGTCCCCGGTCCAGTCGCCGATCGAACGGATCAACTCGGCGTCGCCGCTGCTGGAGTGCCAGTTGTACGTGACGAATGCCGCGTCCGCGGTGACGAACTGCGCCGTCCGGGACGGCCCGCCGGTCACCGCGTAGAGCGCGTCGCCCTGGTTCGAAATCCACAGCTCCGGGTAGCCGTCCCCCGAGATGTCCTCGCCGAGCTGGCAGGCCCACGCCTGGTGCTCCGACGCCGCGCCGGCAACCAGGACCGTCGCCCAGGTGCCGATCGCGTCGGCTGCGCTGGTGTAGCGGGTGTCGCTCCCCCAGAGCGCCCACAGCGCGCCGCCGTCCGTGGCGCCCGCATCGCTGTTGCCGTCGCAGAGCATGAGGTCCTGGAGGCCGTCGCCGTCGAAGTCATCCCCGACGCCCATGTTCCGGTAGAACTGGGACTCGTTTCCGTCGGTCGAGAACCGCGCGTCCACGTTGCCGAGGGACAGCGCCCCGCTCGACGTGCCGCCGTAGTCGATCGCGAGGTAGTTCGTCGCGCCGCTCGTGTAGCTGGTGACGAGCTCCGCGAAGCCGTCGCCGTCGAGGTCGATGTCGGTCCCGATCCCGCGGCCGAGGTAGGCGCTGCTGGTGCCGCTCACGGTCAGGAACGCGTCGGTGTGGTCACCGCCGCGCAACAGGTCGGAACCGGACACCAGGTAGACCGCGCCGGCGTTGCTGCTCGTGCCGGAGGCGCCGATGGCCACGTCGATCCCGCCGTCGCCGTCGTAGTCCCCGATCGCGCTCACGGCGATGCCCATCTGGTCGCCCGTGGCGTCGCCGCGGAACCAGGTGTCGGCGTCGTCCACCCCCGTTTCGGTGGCCTCGAGGGTGTTCCCGTAGAACACCCCCACGCCACCGCGCCCGGCGGCGGTCGGGCCCGAAGCGCCGGCCCCGTAGGCACCGATGACGGCCTCCGACCAGCCGTCGTCGTTCAGATCCGCCAGGGCCACGGCGTAGCCGGCCCGGTCGTAGGCGCCGCCACCCGGGTAGCGCCACGGCGCTCCGGTGGGGACGGCCGCCGCATCGACGTCGCCGTCGCAGTCGTCGTCCTTGCCGTTGAGGGTCTCGGTACCCTCCAGGTTGATGGCGGGGTCGTAGTCGTCGCAGTCGGACCCGGCGCCGAAGTCGCTCGACCGGTACCCGTCGGCGTCCTGGTCGTAGTCGTCCCCGCCACCGCAGTCGGTGTCGGCGCCGTCGTAGGCCGTGTCGGGCGCACCCGGGTAATAGTCGGCGTTGATGTCCTGACAGTCGCCGCCCCCGGCCTCGGGGTTGGAATTGTGGGCGTCCGTCTCGTAGCCGTCCGCGTCCTGGTCCCAGTCCGAGCCGCCGGAGCAGTCGTTGTCGATGTCGTTGTACCACTCCTCCTCTTCGTCCGGGTTGACGCTGGCGTCGGTGTCGTCGCAGTCGTCGCCGTTGGCGGCGATCGTGTCGTGCCCGTCGCCGTCCTCGTCGGCGATGGTGGCTCCCTGCACCGGCAGCTCCAGGCTCGGGCTGTCGGGGTCGTTGGAGGCAAACACGATGGGAGTGTTGAACTCCGCGTAGGTGGTCGGCTGGATGGCGACGGTGACCGTGCTCGAACCGCCCGGGGCGACGTTGAGGGACGGAGGCGTCACGGTGACGGGCTCAGTGGCGGTGACGGCGGAGACCGAGAGCTGGCCGGTGCCGTGGTTGAACACGGTGACGGTGGTGGTGATGCGCTCGCCGTAGTGCAGATCTCCGAACGTGAGCGAGGCCACGCTCAGCGCGATGTCGGGCACGTCGTTCTCGGTGGTGTCGGTGTCCACCGGCTTGCTGTCCCGGTCGTCGATGATGGACGGGGTGCACCCCGTGGCGGAGAACACGAGGGCAAAGAACAGGGGCGTACGCACGGCGACTCCGACAGGTCGGACAGGATACCTCGGAAGTCCACCGCCGTCTGGAGGTCTGCGTGTCCGATCGTCTCGCCGCTGCCCGCGCCTACGTAGAGCGCAAGCCCACCGACCGTTTCGGCCTCTACGCCCTGGCGATGGAGCTCCGGAAGGCCCGGGACTGGGAGGCGTGCTTCGCGGCGTTCGACAACCTCCTGGTCGTCCACCCCGACTACGGGACCGGCTTCTACCACTACGCCATGGCGCGGAAGGAGTCCGGGGATCGCGAGGGCTGCATCGCGGTGCTCGAACGCGGGCTCGCGGCCTGCGCCCGCAGCAAGGACGCCCACACCGAGGCCGAAATCGAGTCGGCGTTGGACGAGATGCGCTAGCAGGCTGCTGCCAGGCCCCTACTCGGTCGGCTGCAGGTAGCTGAGCTGCACGACCTGGGCGAGCAGCGCTTCGAGGAGGTCGCGGTTGTCGCAGGCCACCGCTTCGAAGTTCCCCGAGAGCTCGGTGGGGGTGAAGCTGAAGTTGCCGGCCAGCGCGCCGTTACGGCCGGCCCTCAGGTTCAGCCACGCTGGATCGGCCACCGCGGCGCCGAAGCTCACGTCGGTCGCCGCATAGGTGTAGAACACCCCGTCGGCCTCGAGGAGGACGGCCTCGTCCACCCGGTACCAGCTCCCGAACGCCACGCGCGTCTCGGACTCGAGCAGGTCGCGGGCGTTGGTGAAGGCGTCGGCCTCGAAGGTGTAGCGCCCCTCCCAGTCCGGCTCGTAGGTGTAGAGGCCCATCGCGACGGCGAGCGCGCCTTCTCGGCTGAACGCGCTGTACAGCTGCGCCTGCCAGTACTGCACCGCCGCCGCCGCCTCGTCCACGGTGTCCGTCTCCGGGTCGTTCTCCACCTCGGGCGCCCGGCACGGGACCGTGGAGTTGAGCAGCAG
>JAYVAS010000475.1:0-3642 GCA_043750895.1 Pseudomonadota bacterium | reverse complement strand
CGGCGAAGGCCGGCGATGACCACCTTCGTGACCGTGCCGGACGCAGCCGCGGGGGCCTCGGCGTGGACGCTCGGGATCAGCAGGGAGAAGAGGGTCAGCACGGCGACCGGGCCGGGTAACCCGGAGAGAACTGCGCGCGCTACGCCAACCCCGAAGTCGCGGTGACACAGGGGTGGTCGGAGACAAATCATGTTGACGGCGCGCGCCGCGGGCCGGCAGCGGGGGCCGTGTACAGGGCCGGCGCGGCGGAGTAGTGGACGACCCGATGCCGCGCCTCGTCCACGCCCTCACCGCGCTGATGGTCACCGCGTGGGTGTGGGGGGACCCCACGCGTCGGGTGCTCGGACGGATGGAGGGGGAGTTCCGCGACCACCTCTGGGTGAGCTGGCTGGTGCGCGAGCGGGTGTGGGTCGATCACGCGCTGCCCACCTTCTTCCCCGCCGCGAACTTCCCCGACGGGTTGTCCCTGTACCCCCTCGACCCCCTCAACCAACTGGTGTTGCTGGGGCTGGCCCCGCTCGGCGTGTTGCCGGCCTTCGCGATCCTCACCTTCGGTCTCCTGGTCCTGGCCGGTCTGGGCGCGGACACCCTGGCCCGCGCCGCCGGTGCGCGCGCCTGGCCCGCCGCGCTCGCCGGGGCGCTCTACGTCATCGGGCCCCCGGTCCTGGGCGTCTACGCCGACACCCAGACCGAAGGCATGGGCTCGGGCTGGGTCCTGCTCACCCTCGCCGCTCTGGTCGAACCCGCCCCCTGGAGCCGGCGTCGGGTCGTGCTCCTGGCGCTGTGCGCGTCGGCGAGCGTGCTCTCGGCCCCCTACCAGGCCCACGCCCTCACGCTGATCGGCGTGCCGCTCGCCCTCTGGCGGTTCCGGAAGGACGTGGCGCTGGGCGCCCTCGCCCTGGCGCTGGTGGCACCCGCGGTGCTGCTCGCCGGCGTCGGGCTGCAGACGGCCGAGACCCACGCCGACGGGCAGATCACCCACCGGGTCAAGGGGGACGGGGACTGGCCGCCGCGCACCGTTCTCCGCGTCGGCGTGCTCCCGCCCCAGATCGACCAGGTGGCCGCGGCGTCACCGGTGGCGGTCCACGCCTGGCCCCGCGAAGCGCGCTTCCTCCCCCCCACCACCGGCCCCCGCACCGCCGCGGGCTGGGTCCTGCCGCTGCTCACCCTGCTCGCCCTCCGGGAGCGACGCGCGCGGTTCTTCGTGGCCATGGCGGTGGCCTACGGCGTCCTGGCCCTGGGGAGCGCCCGGGACTACGACTGGACGGCGCTGGGCGACAACCGCATCCCCCTCCCCTTCGACCTCTGGTACCGCTACTTCCCGCTCGGGCGGCTCGCCTGGAAGGCCCAGCAGTACGCGGTCCTGGCCTGGGCAGCGGGGTGCGTGGCGGTGTCGCTCGCACCGGGCGGCCGTTGGCTCCTCGCCCTCGTCCCGCTCGAGCTGCAGCTCACCGGCCCGACCCCCCTGCCCCTCCCCGTCGTCGCGGTGACGCCCCTCCCCGTCGCCGTCGCGCTCACCACCTCGGCGCCGGGCGGCGTGCTCGAATTTCCCTGCCGCGCCCGGGGCAGGTTCGGACCCGAGACGCTCCCCGCCGACGACCTCCTCCACCAGCTCGATCATGGCCACCCCATCGGCGAGGCCTTCGGCCGGGGCTTCAACCGGCCCCGGCAGGGCGTCGTGGACGCGCTCGCCGCCACGGCCGGATGGGTGCCGTCGAGCCCCTCGGTGGCGTCGGCGCTGGCCTTTGCCGGCGAGTCCGGCTTCCGGTGGCTGATCGTCCACGGGGCGGCGCTGCGTCCCGAGGAGCGCGAACGGGTACAGGCCGCGATCCCCGGCGAGCCGCAGGTGTTCCCGGACGGCACCCTGCTCTACGCGGTGGCGCCGTGAACCGCGGGGCGGTGGCGGGGGGGCTCGCGATCCTCTACGGGTGGTGCGCGTGGCGGCTCCCGCTGTGGATCGGGTGGGTGCCGGGGTGGACCGCGCTCGCCGCGGCCTGGGTGGCGGTGGCCTACGCCGCGGACCGCCCGCGGTTGTTCGGCAAGATGGACGCGCCTCGGCTCGCAGCCGTGGTGCTGTTTCCCTTCCTCGGCTCGGTGCGGGTCCTGGCCCGCGCCCCGCGCCGCTTCGGCGTCGACGATCGCTCCGAGGTGGCGCCCGGGCTGTGGGTGGGCGGGTGGCCGAGACCGGGCGTCTCGCCGCTCGCCCACCTGGACTGCACCGCCGAGCTGCCCTGCCTCGCCGCTCCGCGCGCCTACCGGTGCGTGCCGATGTTGGACGCCACGGCCATGCGGCCGGAGGCGCTGCGGGAGGCGGTCGACCAGGTGCTTCGCTGGCGGGCGGAGGGGCTGCCGGTGCTGGTGCACTGCGCCTACGGCCACGGGCGGAGCGTCGCGGTGACGGCGGTGGTGCTGGTGCGGAGCGGGCTGTCGCCGGACCTGGACCACGCCCTGGCCCGGATCAGGGCGCTGCGGCCGCGCGCGCGCCTCGTCGGCGGACAGCGCGAAGTGGTCGAGGCGGCGCTGTCGGGCTGAGCCGGGGGCTCAGACGTTGCGGCTCATCAGGGCCGCCACCAAGGCGAGCACCACCAAGAGCACCAGCTCGACCCGGTTGATGCGGCCGAGCAGGGCGAAGCGGGCGGGGTCGGGGACGGCGCGGCCCAGCCGCCAGCGCATGAAGGTGACCATCGGCAAGAGCTCGAGGAGGAACACCACCCCGAACAAGCCCATCTTCAGCGCGAACCAGGGGCTGTGGAGGTACCAGTCGGTGCCCTTCTCCAGGCCGCCGAACGCGCGGGTGAGGCCCGAGCCGATCCAGAGCACCGCGGCGATGCCCCAGGCGTTGTCGGCCTGGAGGAGGGCCGGGACGTCGCCGCGCCCGAGGGCGCGACCGCGGGCGTACACCGACGCCAGACCGATGCCGAAGGCCAGGATGTGCAGCCAGGAGAAGAGCGCAGAGAGCATGGACCACCAATGTCTACGATGTTCACTTTACGCGGTTTGTGAACAGTGTCAACATTGACGCATGGATCGCTCCGCCTACCACCACGGTCACCTCCCCGACGCCCTCATCGCCGCCGCCACGCGGCTCCTCGACGAGCCGGGGGCCGCCGCGTTCTCGCTGCGGGAGGTCGCGCGTCGGGTCGGGGTCTCCCCCAGCGCCGCGTACCGCCACTACGCAGACCGGGACGCCCTCCTGGGCGCGGTGGCCGCGGCCGGTTTCGTGTCCTTGTCGGCGGCGATGCGTGCCGATCGCGGCGCAGACCCGGCCGACTGGTTCATGGCGACCGGTCGGGCCTACGTCCGGCACGCGCGCGCCCATCCCGCGCGCTTCGCGCTGATGTTCGGGGGCGTCCGTGCCCCGGCCGGCGATGCGTGGGCGGTGCTCACCGAAGCCCTGGACGGCCTGGACCTCCCGGCCCAGACCCGGCCCGGCGCCGAGCTCGTCGCCTGGTCGGCGGTTCACGGGCTTGCCCGCCTGCTCATCGACGGCGCGATCCCCGCAGAGGGGGCGGACGCGGCGATCGAACGGGTGCTCTACGGGGTGTTGCGGGCGCTGAGGTAAGGGTGGTGGTCGCCGGTCCTGGCGGCGATGGCAGGGTGCCGGGCGCGGCCCGCTCCGACGCGGGCTAAGGTGGCACCATG
>JAYVAS010000474.1:0-3965 GCA_043750895.1 Pseudomonadota bacterium | reverse complement strand
TGGACAACCTGGCCTACGCGGTCCGCTCGGTGCGCGAGGCCGGCAACTGGATCGGGGAGGTCACCCTGCTCCAGCTCCTCCAATCGGTGGCGGACGAGGCGGGCAAGCCCGAGATCGCCCTCCAGGCGGGCCACGAGCTCGTCGCCGCCGCCGGCCGTACGGGGGACGACGAAGCCCTGGCCGCGTCGCACTTCGCCCTCGGCTCCCGCCTCGCCGCGGAGGGCGACCTGCCTGGCGCCCGCGCCAGCTTCGAGGCGTGTCTGCGCATCCAGACCGCCCTCGGCCTCGAGCACGAAACTGCGGTAGCGCAGGCGATGCTGGGGCAGATCGTGGCGGCGAGCGGCGAGCCCGAGGAGGGGCGTCGCCTCATCGTGCTGTCCCTCGCCACCCTCGACCGCTTGGGCAGCGAGGCCGCCGACGCCGTCCGGCCCATCCTCGCCGAGCTGGATGGAGACGTCTCGTGATCGGGGTCGCCCCCTCGGGCGATCGGCGCGCGCGCGGGTACGACGCCCTCCACACCTCGCCCGAGAACACCGCGCTCCTCGACCTGATCGTGGCCCGCGGGGGGGGCGCTGGGAAGGTCGCGGTGTTCGACCTCGACGGCTGCGTCTTCGACACCCGTCCGCGTCAGGTCCACCTGTTTCGCGAGCTGGCGGCGTTAGAAGGCCTCGATCCGCTCTACCAGGTCACGGTGGACCACTTCCGGGACTGGTCCACCCGCAACACCCTCGTCAACGCGGGCCTCGACGAAGCGTGGATCGACGCGCATCTCTCGCAGGTGCGCGCCTGGTGGCAGAGCCACTTCTTCACCTCGACCTACGTGCTCTACGATCACGCCATGCCGGGCGCGCCGGCGCTCGTACGCGCGACGCACGCCACCGGGGCCCACGTCGTGTACCTGACGGGTCGGGACATCAAGATGAAGCGGGGGACGGAGACGTCGCTCAAACGTTTCGGATTCCCGGTGGGCGACCGGGCGACGCTCCTGGTCAAGCCCAACTTCCACATGGACGACACGAAGTTCAAGGACGGGGCCATCGAGTTGATCGAGGGACTGGGGAAGGTGAGCGTCTACCTGGACAACGAGCCTGCCAACGTGAACATGTACCGGCGGCGTCACCCCGACGCGCTGGTGGTGTTCGTCGAGACGGACCACTCTCCCCGTCCCGATACCGCCGACGTGGAAATCCCGTGGCTCCGCAGCTTCTCCCGATGATCCCGGGCATGATGGACCGGTGACCGACCTCCTGCTCACGCACGCGTACTTCCTCGCCGGAGACCCTCGCGAGCAGGAGCTGATGCGGCCGTTCCCACCGTTGGGCATCCAGTACCTCGTGTCCTACCTGCGGGAGAACGGCTTCCCGTCGGTGGATTGGTGGGACGCGACCTTTCATCCGGGGCCGGCGGCCTTCGCGCCGGTGCTGTGGGATCACGATCCCCGGGTGGTCGGCTTCTACGGGCACACCGTCACCCGGCCCATCGCCGGGGAGATGGTGGCCCTGTGTGTCGCCGAGGGCCGTCGGACCATCGCGGGCGGACCCGATCCCGTGCAGTCCCTGGACGCCTGGTTCGACATGGGCGTCGAGGTGGTGGTGATCGGGGAGGGGGAGCTGACCCTGGCGTGCTTGATGGAGCACCTCCGTGCCAACCACTGGCGCTGGGACGACGCCACCCTGCCGGCCATCGAGGGGATCGCCTTCCGCCGGAACGGCAGGATCATCCGGACCGCTCCCCGCGCGTTGATCAAGCGGCTCGACGTGCTCCCGTGGCCGGCCCGCACCCACCGGGATCTGGGCAGCTACTTCGAGGCGTGGCGGGCGCGGCACGGCGAGACGGCGCTGTCGATGACCACCTCGCGGGGGTGTCCGTACCACTGCACCTGGTGCAGCAAGCAGGTCTACGGAGACACCTTCCGGCGCCGCGACGTGGACGCGGTCATCGACGAGCTGCTCGCGTTGCGCGCGGAGTTCGCCCCCGACCAGATCTGGTTCGTGGACGACATGTTCACCATCAACAAGAAGTGGGTCCACCGCTTCTGCACCCGGATGGTGGAGCGCGACGCGGTGACGCCGTTCTACCTGATCGGTCGGCCCGAGACGCTCGACGCCGACCTCGTGGCCGCGCTCGCCCGGGCTGGTTGTTACCGGGTTTACATGTCCGCGGAGTCGGGCTCCCAGGCCGTGCTCGACGCGATGCGCAAGGAGTCGACGGTCGAGGAGATCGAGCGCGGCGCGGCGCTGCTACGCGGGGCGGGGATCGAGCTCGGCGTGTTCGTCATGCTCGGCTACCCGGGAGAGGCCAAGGCCGACATCCTGCGCACCCGGGACATGATCCGGCGCATCGATCCCGAGGTGACCCTGCTCTCCCTGGCCCATCCGATGCGCGGGACCGCGTTCTACGATGCGGTCGCCGACAAGATCACCGGCGAGAAGGACGGACGGCTCAGCTTCGAGATGGCGCACTCCCCCCGGCTCTACGAGGCGGCCCAGCGCATGATCTGGTCCGACATCGCCCTTCGACGTCGGCTGCGCGGGCGACGCGTGGACGCCGGCCTGGTGCGCGACCTCCTCCGGTACCCTTTCTGGCGGGCGGCGTTCTCCGCGCTCGCCTGAGTCGGAGACGTTCAGTTCCTGGTCGCGGGTCAGAGGTTGGTGTGTTAGCGTGCGCCGCCTTTGGAGCCCCCGTGCGCGTACTCGGTTCGTTTGGTGTGTTGGTTCTGTTGGGTTGTTCCGGCCTTTTTGGTGACAAGGGGGGCGATACCACAGAGACGGGTTTCCCGAACGGTGAAGGGGATGCCGATGCGGACAGCGACGCCGACAGCGACGCGGATGCCGATGCCGACACCGACACCGACACCGACACCGACGCGGACACCGACACGGACGCCGACAGCGACACCACGCCGCCCTCCGACACGTCGATCGCCCTCGTCTGGTACGCGGGCGACCATCAGGTGAGCGGCACCACCTTCCAGGGTGGCCATTGGGGCACGGACTTCACCGACATCGCCGACCTCCCGGACGTCACGAACTCCCTCTGCTCCAACATGGGCGAGTGGGTCAAGACCGGGAGCGCCCCCCGTGGCTGCCCAAGCTGCCAATGGTCGTTCCTGCTCAACGTCGTGGACACCGTCGCCGACGGCCGGTACTGCTCCGACTTCGGCCGCAGCGGTGGCGAGTGGGACGACTTCGAGCACTCCTGGGGCTGGGCCGACTCCTACCAGTACGAATACGGCACCTACAGTCTCGAGCTGGAGAAGGTCCTCTTCTACTACTACGATGGCGGCGGCTACTGGTTCTTCCTCGCCTACAACTACGGCGGTTACGGCTACAACACCGGCACCGCCTCGAACGGCACGTTCCACCGCAACTACGGGTACTACTACTTCTACCCGTAGTCCCTCGTCGCCTACAGACTTCTGCGGGGGACGGGCGACGGGCTGAACGGCCACTTCGCGTTAGGGGCGGCGGCATGTTCACCCCCGATCTGCTCGCCAACCAGACCATCCTCGTCACCGGCGGAGGCTCCGGCCTCGGCCGAGCCATGGCCACGCGCTTTGCCGCGCTCGGCGCCCGCGTGGGCGTGGTCGGGCGACGCCCCGAGCCCCTGCAGGAGGTGGTGGACGCGATCGTCGCCGCTGGTGGCACCGCGGCTGCGGCCTCCGCGGACGTGCGGGATCCCGAGGCCGTCAAGCGCGCCGTGGACGCCATCGAGGGCGCCCTCGGGCCGGTCTCCGGGCTGATCAACAACGCGGCGGGGAACTTCCTCTCGGCGTCCGAGGACCTCTCGCCGAACGCCTTCGACGCGGTGGTGAAGATCGTCCTGAATGGCACCTTCCACTGCACCCAGGAGGTGGGGCGCCGCATGATCGAGCGGGGCACGGGCGGTTCGATGCTCTCCATCGTCACCACCTACGCGTGGATGGGCTCGGCCTTCGTGCTCCCCAGCGCCTGCGCGAAGGCCGG
>JAYVAS010000473.1:0-2132 GCA_043750895.1 Pseudomonadota bacterium | reverse complement strand
GGTCAGGACGCGCTCGTGGTGCCCGCCTACGAGACGAACAAGCCCGGGAAGTTCGAGCGGGCCACCGGGTTTCGCGCCGAGCTGGACGGGTACAGCTGGAAGCAGCTCTGGATCGCGCCGATCCCCCAGAAGCACGAGGTGAAGGACGGGAACCTCCGCCACCCCGGAGCGAAGCACTCGTGGATCCAGCCGGGCCGGCCCATCCTCGCCCCCGATGACTGGGAAGCGTGGGTCCCCATCCCGAACACGCTCCGCGCCACTGCGCCGGTGGTCGCGCCGGACGGCAAGAAGGTCGCGTACTTCGAGTACACCGACGGGGTGCTGAACCTGGTCACCATCAACCTCGACGGCTCCGACAAGAAGCGCCTGACCAGCTTCGACGACGGCACCTGGATGCAGCGGGCCGACTGGTCGCCCGACGGCACCCGCCTCGTCGTGGCGGTGTTCCGGAACAACCAGCAGGACCTCTACGTCATGAACGCGGACGGCTCGGACGTCCGCGCCCTGATGTACGACGCGTGGGAGGACCAGGACCCCTTCTGGGGCAAGGACGGGAAGATCTACTTCTCTTCCGACCGCTCCGGGATCTTCAACATCTACGCCTACGACCTCGAAGCCCGCAAGGTCACCCAGATCACCAACGTGATCGGCGGCGCCGAGACCCCGTCGCTCACCCCGTCGGGGAACCTGCTCTACACCAACTACACGGGGCACGGTTGGAAGGCGTATGGCGTGAAGAAGGCGGACTTCCTCGGGAAGGACGTCAGCGACGACTTCGTCCTCAACGTCCCCCCGGCCACCGTCAAGGCCGACTGGGAGTCCCGCGAGGACCTCTCGGCGTTCGTCCCGCGCAAGTACGACGGCGCCCTGATGGCCCCCACCGGCGTGCCCATCATCCGGCTCTCGAACGACAGCCGCGACGACCTGTCTATCCAGGCCGGCGGACAGGTCTTCCTCCAGGACTTCGTCGAGAACCACGGTGCGTTCGTCAACGTGCTGCTCGGCTCCGACCTGCTGCTGCTCGGCCAGTACTTCTATCAGGGTTGGTACCCCACCATCTTCCTGACCGCCTACCACTACGAGGTCAAGTTCACCTACGGCTTCCTGCTCGACGAGGACGGCGACCCCACCACCACGGAAGACCAGGCGGTCTACGAGGGCAAGAACCAGCAGTACGCCAACATCGCCCAGGCGGCGATGCAGTACCCCTGGAACGACAAGTGGAGCACCACGATCTACGGGCGGGCGCTCGAGTACGGGTTCAAGACCTCGTCGGACGCCACCTACAAGCCGTACCAGGTAGGCCTGGAGGCGGGGGCGTTCGTGAACTTCTCGAACATCTCCTACTTCGGCGGCTCCGCGAACCCCTTCGGCGGCCGGAACATCGACCTCGCCTATACTCGCGGCTACACCGACGTGGTCTACGAGTCCTACGGCGGCCACACCGTGGACGACGGCGAGCTGCTCGACAACTACGGCTACAACAAGGTCGAGGCCCGGTGGACGGAGCAGATCCTCGTCCCGGCCTGGGGTCCCATCCTCAAGGCGGCCCAGGACAACCGGCACGTCATCCAGATCGACGTGCAGGGCGGGTTCGTGGATCGGAACGTCGACGGCAACGACGAGTTCCGCGCCGGTGGTCAGCACCCTTTCTACTGGGGCTCCGACTCGTTGCGGCCGAACACCCAGTTCGCCGGGTACCCTTCGTACTCGCTCTCCGGTGAGACGATGGCGATGGCGAACCTCGCGTACCGCTTTCCCATCCGCCGCGAGCTCAACAAGAAGGTCGGGCCGTTCTACTTCTACGACGTGACCGCTCAGGTCATGGGTACCGCCGGAAACCTCTGGTCCTACAGCATCCCCGACGACCCCTCGACGTACTACCGCAACGAGTACGGGGATCGTGTCGTCCGCAACCCGAAGGACATCCACCGGGAGATCCCCTTCGTGGACGAGGCGTACAAGAACGGCAACTACCTGCTCTACGATGCGGGCGCCGAGCTGCGTGTCTCGGGCGGGATCTTCAACGCCGCCTCGTGGAACAGCTTCGTGCGGGTGGCCTACGGCTTCAACGAGATCCGCGGCTACTCGGACGTCAACGGCGACGACATCCAGGACACGACCGAGAACGC
>JAYVAS010000472.1:0-3647 GCA_043750895.1 Pseudomonadota bacterium | reverse complement strand
ATGGGGTCCATGCTCGGAACGTTGTCAGCGGGCCTCATCGGCACCGCGCTCACCGGGCTCGCTCTCGCCACCGTGCCCTGGTGGGGGGTGTTCGCCGGGTTCTCGGCGTTCGCGCTCGCGCACGCCCTACTCGGTCGCCTGCGCCCCCTCCGGGTTGCCCGCTCTGCCCACATCGACAAGCGCGGCCGGCTCCTCGGCTCGGACGGTCGCCCGCTCCCGGCCGACAAGCAGCCCCCGCGGATGCCCGACCGGGTGAGCGTCCTGCTCGCGATCTCGGCCGTCGTCGTACTCGCCCTGACGATGATCATGGCGGTGATGATGGGCAGCGACCTGGGCCACCCCGTGATGATGGCCCCGATGATGTACGGGATGTTCGGCACCATGATTGGCGGCATGCTGGGCGGCTGGCTCGCCGGGCTGCTCGACGAGCACGAGGGCCACCCCGACCACGACAACCCCGTCATGGTCTCGGCGATGGCGCTGATGGCCGGAATGATGGGCGGGATGCCGTCGGGGATGATCGGCGGGATGATGGCGATCATGGGAGTCAACGCCGTGGCCGTCACGGTCGTGGGCGGCCTGGTGATCGCCGGATTCTCGTGGCTCTGGGTGATGCGGGGACGGTATCGGATCTCGGACGCGGAGCCGGCCCCTGCCGCCGGCGCGGAGCCCGTCGTCGTCACGGCCTCGGGCGGCAAGTCCACCGGTTCGGCGGTGTTCGTCGTGAAGGGGATGAGCTGCGATGCTTGCCGGGTGAAGGTCATGCGCAAGGTCGGCGACCTCGCGGGCGTCCAGGGAGTAGACGTGGACGTGGACGCGGGGCGCGTCCGCGTGGAGTGGGGCGAAGGATTCGAAGGGGTTGCCGTTGTCACCGACCGAATCAACAGATTGGGCTACTCCGTGGAGGGAACGACATGACCGAGACCACCATCCTCGTGACGGGAATGACGTGCGGCGCGTGCGTCAACGGCGTGACGATGGCGCTCGGGCGCATCGAGGGCGTCAACAAGATCGAGGTGGACCTCCCCTCGGGCCGGGTCAAACTCCGGCATGCCGGCGCGCTGCCGACCGCCGAGGTACTCCGACGGGCCCTCGATGAAGCGGGCTACGAGTTCGGCGGTGTCGCGTGAGCCGCGCGAACATGCGGCTCCTCGCGGGTGCGATGACGCTGCTCGCGGGGCTCGGCGCTTGGCTCATCGGCAAGAAGACGGGGGAGAAGATCGCGAAGGCCACTGAACCACCGACCGCTGTCCCGCCTGCCGAACCACCGCCGGACGAGCCCGCGGAAGCCGCCACGGACGCCGTCGAGGTCAAGCCAGCCTGATCAGAATGCAACCACGCTGACGCCGACGCTCCCACCGAAGTTCTCGGCGTACATCGGGTCTCCGACGATTTGGAATACGGGGGCCTGCGCACGAACCGTGATGCTGGCCGAGCGCAGCGCCTTCTCCCAGAACGAATAGTTCATCGCGATGGCCACGTCGGTCGTGAGGTAGCCGCTGTTCTTGTAGACGAGCGCGTCCTCCTGGTCGTTGCCCGACCAACGCTCCATGACGAACGCCGCAAAGCCGAGGCGGCCGTTCTCCCGAGGGGTCCACCACGCCCCTGCGACGAGGCTGGCCGAGGGGGCAACCGTGTAGCCGCTCGGGTCCGGCCCGAAGCCCGAGGAGCCGCTGATCTGAGCGGCGAGACCCGCCTTCGGATGCAGCTTCACCCCCGCGCTCGCCGACACGTTGGCGCCGAACACCCCGCGGCCGCTGCGCACCGGGCTGTCCGGTACCACCTCGCCCGTCGGGACGGTGAGTCCCGCGCTGAACCCGTAGAACGCCTTCTTCTGCTTCCCCGGGTGTACCCACTTCACCGTCAGGTCGGCGTCCGCGAGCGAGTTGGAATCGACGTCGCCTGGCATCTCCGATTCGCCGAGGTGGCGGGTGTCCATGTACGGGAGCGACGCTGAGGCGGAGAACTGTCCGGGAAGGCCCAGCGTGGCGGTGAGGGAGCCCGTCTGGACCAGGTGCGGGGGCATGTACATCCCGGCCATGCTGTCGCCGTAGCGGTCCTCGACGGCGAACCCGCGCCATGACCCCGTGTCACCGGACAAACTGGCTCCGTAGTCCAGGGTGAACATGCCCGCCCAGGTCCGCATCACGCTGCCGTTCGGCAAGGCGATGCCCCGGGAGCACACGCAGGCCTGGGCGTGGGCGTCACCGGCGGCGAGGGTCAGCGCGAGGAGGATCATGCGGCATCTCCGGTGAGGAAGCGGGCGGCGAAGGCGTCTGCGCCGGGCTCGTCGAGGCCGGCGGCATGAGCGAATTCGTGGAAGACCGTCCAGGCGAGGGTGAGCGGGTCGGCAAAGGCTGCGGGAAACAACGTCACTGTACCCGCGAGGTAGCGGCCCTTCGCGGTCGGTCTCGCGCGCGAGGCGCCGACGGCGATCTCCACCCGGTGGGCGGGGAGCCGGAGGGCATCGGATGCGAGCGCGGCGCACGTCTCGATGATGTTGCGCGCGTCCTTCGGTTTCGCGCCGAGGTGGCGTACAGCGTCCGAACCGCGCGAGTGTCGAAGCCTCAAGGTGTGGCGGCGGCCTTGGCCGCTGCCTTCAACGACTTCTCCTCGCCGCACTCGGGCATGGACTGGCCCATGTACGGGTTCGCGATGCCCGACTTCGGTTGGATCCACCAAGCATAGCCCTGAAACATCGGGCAGAAGTAGACGACTCCCTTCGGAGTCGGGGTCGTGGCGGAGAACCGAAGGACGAGCAGCCGGGAGATCTCGCCGAACGTGACTCGCGCCGTCGCCAGATCCGGCGCTGCAGCCAGCGCCGAGGCAGCTGCGGCCAACGAGGGGTCGCCGGGGGACGCCGCCGCCAGCTCTCTCGCGCCGCTCGTCACCCCGTCGAGCTTGTCGTTGACCAACGCTACGCGGATCGCGTCGTAGCGGGTGAGGAGATCCGGCGCGACGGCGACGGACACGGACGCGCCGACGGGTTCGGCGGCCTGGGCGGGGGAGAGTTCGGCGAGCAGGAGGAGCACAGCGAGCACGTTGACCTCGGCGTTGACGACTATACCCGTACCGGGGTACGGTAGCCACCCCTCAGCCACCGGAGATCGGCATGCCCCGTAGAAACCTCGTTCCCCTCGCTCTCTTCCTCGCGGCATGCCAGACGGGCAGCGGCGAAGACTCCGCGCCCCTCGAAGGGGGCGACACCTGCACGGCCCTGACCTCCGGGACGTGGACCTTCACGGGCGCCGCGTGGGGGATGGGCGACAACCCGATGGACGGCAACGTGACGATGGACACGGAAGGATGCACCTTCACCCTCGGCGAGTGGGACATGGCGATGGACGACCTTCCGAGCGGCGGCGCCGTCGATGCGGACGCGGTCCAATTCGACGGCCTCACGTCGTATTGGCAGACCTGCACGGGCACTGCGACGGACGAGAACACCGCTTCGGGGACGTGCAGCGACGACGGGGCCGAGTGGATGATGGTGGCGGGCGACGGGATGTAGGGCTGGACGCCTGTCCTGCCCCGGGCTACGCTGGAGGCTGCGGAGCCTCTGGCTTCGGACTGAACTGCCCCTCAAAGGCCAGCATCTTCTCGGTGCCCCAGCCCTTCGGGTCCAGCCAGAAAGTTCGATAACCATT
>JAYVAS010000471.1:0-5937 GCA_043750895.1 Pseudomonadota bacterium | reverse complement strand
CACCTCACCCTCGAGGCGTGCTCGGTCTCCCAGTTCGAGCAGCACGTGCGCGCCGTGTGCGGGCTCCCGCTCGCGGTGCCGGTCGTCCGGGGCCCCGCCTGCATGGTGAACCTCCTGGGCGACACCAGCCGCGACCGCGTCACGCTCGACCTGGCCGGCGCGCTGCGCGTCCCGGAGACCCACGTGCACCTCTACGGAAAGCAGTCGGTGCGTGCCCGCCGGAAGATGGGCCACGTCACCTCCCTCGGCGCCACCCGGGCCGAGGCGGTGTCCCGCGCCGAGGCGGCGTGGGCTTCGTTACGGTGGGCCTGACCGGGCGCCAGAGCCCAGGGCAGCGTCGACGCGGGCCACCAGCTCGGCGCGGCGGGCCGCGATCACCAGCGCGTGGCGGGGTTCGAACAGGCGCAGCGAGATGCCCCGGAGCGCTTCGCGTCGGAGCGTGAGCTGCTCGTCGAAGGTCAGGGCGGCCAGGCCGGTGAGGGGACCGATCACCAGCATCCCCGCTCCCGCGGCGGTGCCACCGACCGCGCCCGCCGCCACCGCCCACCCGACGTAGACCGGGGTGAGCACCACCACCCCCAACAGGAGCTTGATGGTGCCGACGATGTCGGCGTGGCCACGGGCGAGGCGGAGGGCGATGGGCCGGATCGCCCGGTAGGGGAGCCAGGCCAGCACCGCCCCGACCAGCGCCACCGGCGCGAGCAGGACCAGGGGGAGCGTCTGGGCCAGCACCGACGTGGGCCGGCTGGCCTCGATGGCGAAGGGGTCGGCCACCCCCACCGTCCCCAACAGGCGGGCAAAGCGCCGGACCTCGGCGGCGATGGTGTCGGCCTCGGCCGGGTCGGTGGCCACCAGCGCCCGCCAGCCGGCGGCGAGGCGGCGCGCGCGCGCTTCCCGGGCGGCGAGATCGGGGGCGCCGGTCCACGCCGCCACCGCGAGGAAGGCCCGCCACAGGGCCTGGTTGTCGGCCTGGAGCACGACATCGGCGAGCGCCTCGGTGATCCGCTCGGTCAGGGCGGTCACGGCGTCGCGGTCGTCGGGAGGGGCAGGCTGCACCGCCACCGGCGCGCCGATGGCCACCGCCACCGCGGATCGGAACACGCCCTTGTCGGCGTAGAGCAGCCCCACCGGGAGCACGCGCAGCGTGGTGGCGCCCTCCGCGACCGCGCCGAGGGCGATGCGCGCGGCCCCGGTCTTGAGCGGCTGCAGCGTGGTCTCGTCGTGGGACTTGCCTTCGGGGAACAGCGCGAGCCACCCCCCGTCCACCAGCAGCGTGCGGCAGGAGGCGAAGGTCCGGTCGTTGAGCCGGGTGTCACCCTCGTGGGCCCGGGTGACGGGCAGGGCGCCGAAGGCGTCCATACACCGCCGGAAGAAGGGGTTCTGCCACAGCGTGGACTTGGCGAGAAAGGCCACCGGACGGCCCAGCGCGAGGCAGACCAGCAGCGGGTCGATGAGCCCGTTGGGGTGGTTGGCCACCACCAGGATCGGGCCCTGGTCCGGCGTCGGGGCGGCCCGGCCCACCGCGCGGTCCGGGTAGAACACCCGGACGAGGCCGAGCAGGACGAAGCGCAGCAGCGCGCTCATGCGAGCTCGGGGAGGCGCCGCCAGCCGATGCCCCAGATCACGGCGCCGAGCAGCATGAAGGCCGGGACCAGCGCCACCCCGGGCAGGAGCGTGCCGGTCTGGTCGGAGATGACCCCGATGATGGGGGGGGAGATGGCGTCTCCGAAGAGGTGGATGGAGAGGATCGAGAGCGCGAAGGCGCGCGCGCGCATCGACGCGCCCACGGCGTTGGCGATGATGGTGTTGATGGGGCCGTTGTAGAACCAGAGGAAGAACTGCGCGAAGAACATGGTGACGCCCACCAGGGGCCCGGCGGGGACCACCAACGCCAGGGCGGCGCACGCGGCGGCGGGCACCATCGAGCAGGCCGAAAGCGCGAGGTAGGCGTTGCGGGTGCGGCCCTTCAGGCGGTCGGCGAGCCAGCCGCCGAGCGCGGTCCCGGCGAGGCCCCCCGCCACGGTCACCGTGCCGATCAGGCTCCCCGCGGCGGCCACGTCCATCCCGCGGTACCGGGTGAGGTAGGCGGGAAACCAGTCCGCCATGCCCCCGGCGGCGAAGGTCACCGCGGTGTAGCCGGCGACCGCGTAGAGGTAGGTGGGTGTCCGCAGCAGGGTGCGCAGCGCCTCGGGCCACCCCACCGCCGGACCGGGCGGCACCACCTCCCAGGCGCCGGGGCCCGGGTCCTTGATCGCCAGCGCGGCGGCGGCGGCGAGCAGACCGGGGAGGCCGCACACCAGGAAGGCCGCCCGCCAGCCCCAGTGCGCGCCGATCACCCCGCCCAGCACGAAGCCCAGCGCCGCGCCCACCGGGATCGCGACGTAGAACACGGTCAGGACGCGGTTCCGCCGGGCCGGGGCGAAGAAGTCGGCGAGCATGGGCGGGGCGAGGGTGGCGTAGGCGGCCTCCCCCACGCCCACCAGCGCCCGCGCGAGGAGGAAGGTCCAGAAGCCGGTCGCGAAGGCGGCCGCCGCAGTGGCGAGCGACCACAGCGCCACCCCGGCCGCGATCAGCCGCTTCCGCGGCACGTGGTCGGCCAGCGCCCCGAACAGCGGGCTCGTCAACATGTAGACAATCACGAAGGCGGTCAGCGGGTAGCTGGTCTGGGCGTCGGTGAGGCCGAGGTCGACCTTGAAGAGGTCCTTCACCGCGCTGGGCACGAACCGGTCGATGTAGTTGAGCAGGTTCATGCCCGTGAGGACAATCACCGCCCAGCGGGCACCCTCCACCGACCCACGCGCCTGCGTCATCCACACCTCGCGGCGCCCGGGATAACGCGGACGGGCATGTCCTCGGCTGACGATCACCGGCGTACGTGGGTGGCCGATGGGGGCACGGTGGACACCGGCACGGTCGGTCACCTCACCGAGATGCCCGCCACTCCCGAGGCGGACGGTCGGTACCTCGCCGGACCGCCGGGCTCGCCGCGCGTGACCCCGCAGTCGATCGGCGAAGGGGCCATCGGCCGCGTGTTGTTGATGTTCGACGGCCACCTCGGGCGCGAAGTGGCGGTCAAGGAGCTGATCGGCGGCGCCCGGGGCACCGGGTCGGGGGGGAGCGGGGGTCCGTTCGGGCCGTCCGTCGACCGGTTCGTCCGGGAGGCGCGCGTCACCGCCCAGCTCGAACACCCGGGCATCGTCCCCGTCTACGAGCTGGGTCGCCGCCCCGACGGCACCCTCTACTACGTGATGAAGCGGGTCCGTGGGCAGACCCTTCAGGAGGCGATCGCGCAGGCGCCGGACCTCCCGGCCCGGCTCAAGCTGCTCGACCACTACGTGCAGCTCTGCCAGGCCATCGCGTACGCCCACAGCCGGGGCGTGATCCACCGGGACATCAAGCCCCAGAACATCATGGTCGGGGAGTTCGGCGAGACGGTCGTGCTCGACTGGGGGCTCGCCAAGGTGCGCGGCGAGACCGACACCCGCGCCCCCGACATCGAGCGCGGCGTCGAGCGCATCCTCGCCGCGGCCGGCAACACCATGGACGGGGCGACCATGGGGACGCCCGCTTACATGAGCCCCGAGCAGGCCTACGGGCGGGTCGACGCCATCGACGAACGTTCCGACATCTGGTCGCTGGGCGCGGTGTTGTACGAGATCCTCACCGGCAAGCCGCCCTACGAGGGGGAGCACGCCTACGAGGTGCTCGATCGCGTGCGCTCGGACCCGCCGGCCGGGGTCCGCACCCGGGAGCGGGCGGTGTCCCCCGAGCTGGGCGCGATCTGCGCGAAGGCCCTCGAGCGCGATCCGGCCCGCCGCTACCAGGACGCCCGGGCCCTCGCGAGCGACGTGGCCGCGTGGCAGACCGACGGCCAGGTGGCCGCCTATCGCTACGCGTGGTGGGAGGTGGCCGGACGGTACCTGTTCCGCAACCGCGGCGTCGTGACCGTCCTCTCCCTGGCCGTACTCGCGCTCTCGACGTCGGCCCTCGTCTTCCTCCGGCACCTCACCGACGAGCGCGACCGCGCCCGGGCCGCCGAGTCGGTGGCGCAGGGGGAGCGCAACGAGACCCGGACCACGCTGGCCCGGTCGCTCGGCGAGCGGGCGCGCAGCGCGGTGCGGGACGGGGACGGCGCGGCGGCGTGGGTGCTCGGCGCGTCGGCGTTGGCCTTGGAGGAGGACGCGGACGCGCGCGGGGCGGTGGTCCGCGGGCGATCGGCCTGGGTCCCGCGCCTGAGCTCGGTGCGTCGCCTGGACCAGCCCTGCCTGGGGCTGGGCTGGCGGGGGGATGGCGCGCTGGTCTGCGTCACCCGCGACCGTCTCCACCTCTGGGGTCCGGATGGCGCGATGGTAGAGTTGGCCGAGCCCGGCCTCCCTGACGGCGCCACGGGGGCGTTCGCGTGGTCCGCCGACGGGGTGCGCCTCGCCGCGGGGGGGCGCGGCGAGATCCGGGTGTGGGACGCCGACCGCGGTCGCATCATCGACACCATCCAGCTCGACGACGACAATCGGGTCTGGGCCCTCGGGTGGCATCCCGACGGCCTCCTGATCGCCGGGGGATCCGACGGCCTCCTGCGCACCTACCTGGACGGGCAGGCGCGCACCGTCACCGTCGCCCACGGGGCCGCCATCCGAGCCCTGGCCATCAGCGCCGACGGGGCCCGGGTGGCCACGGCCGGGGCCGACCACAGCCTCAAGCTCTGGGACACGGTGGGCTACCAGGAGCTGGCGCCGCTCACCGAAGACGCCCAGGGCGGGCTTAGCGTCGCGTTCGCGGTGGGCGGGCGCGAGCTCGCCGCCGTGGGGGACGCCACCGGCGGCGACGGTCTGGTGCGGGTGTGGGACATCACCACCGGACGTGTGGCGCGCCGATTGGCGGGGCATTTGGGCGAGGTCGAGACGGTGGCGTGGACGCCGGACGGGACGCGCCTGGTGTCCGGGGGAGACGACGGCACGGCCCGGGTCTGGGACGTGGTCGGCGGGCGCACCCTCGGCCTGGTCCGGCTGCCCGGAGAGCAGGTCACGCAGGTCGCGGTGAGCCCCGACGGCACCCACTTCGCGGTGGCGGGGAGCTCCGGGTCGGTGCGCGCGTGGACGCTGCCCGCCAACCCGGCGGGGGAGGGGCTCTCGGTCGAGCCGCGGTCCGTGAACGCCGTCGCGTGGTCCGCGGACGGCGCGCATCTGCTGGTGGGGGGCGAGGACGGCCGCGCGGTGACCTGGGACGCGCGCGACGGTCGGCGGGTGGGGGGGCTGGTGTCCGCCGCCGCGGGGGTCGTGCGGACGGCGTTCCTCCCCAGCGGGGGGGCGCCCCGGGTGATGGCCCGGACCGCCGGTGGCCGCGTGTTGGTCGTCGATCCCGCCACCGGGACGGAGCTGGTGGTGGCGGGCGACGGCACCGAAGCGTGGAACGGAGACGCGGTTTCGCCCGACGGCGCCTGGCTGGCCGTGGGGACGCGGGCGGGGCTCCGCCTGATCGACCTGGCCAACGGCGGGTCGGCCTCGCTGGTGCTCGGAGACGGCATCGGGGTGCAGGACGTGGCGTGGACCCAGGACGGGGCGCGGCTCCTGCTCACCGACGTGGGCGGTGGGCTTCGGTTCTTCGACCGCCGCACCGGGACGGTCACCGGTCGACTGGGCACGATCGACTCAGGGTATCGGGCTCCTGCCCTCTCACCGGACGGGCGGTGGGCCGCCGCGTCCGTCGCCGACGGGCGCATCGTCGTGTGGTCGTTGCCCGAGGGCACGCAGTCGCACGTGCTGAGTGGCCACACCGACGCGGTCGACGTCCTGCGGTTTTCGCCCGACGGCACCCGCCTGTTCTCCGCGGGTGCCGACCGGCTGGTCTGTGTGTGGGACACCGCCCGGGGTCGGCTGCTCGCCCGCTTCGAGGCCCACCGGAACCGCATCTGGGACGGCGCGTGGTCGCCGGACGGGACCC
>JAYVAS010000470.1:0-6889 GCA_043750895.1 Pseudomonadota bacterium | reverse complement strand
GCGCTGATGATCACCAACGCCGGCCTGTCCTTGCGGCCGGAGGTGATCGGGATCACCGCGGTGGGGGCCGTGGTCGCGCAGCTGCTCATCGTCCACCGGGTCGGCCTCCCCATCGCCCCAGACACCGTCGCCGGGAGCTGCGTCATCCTCGCGCTCTACACCTTCGCCGCCCTCTACGCGGTCGGGCAGTCGCAACGCCTGCTGGTCTCCGTGACCGACGAGCGCAGCCGACGGGATCGTCTGGCCCGGTACTTCTCGCCGGCGGTGGCCGCGCAGATCACCGGCTTCGGCACCAGCGCCGGGGAGCGTCGGGAGGTCACCGTGGTGTTCGCCGACATCCGCGGGTTCACCCTGATGTGCGAGCAGTCCGAGCCGGAGGAGGTGGTGACCTTGCTCAACAGCTTCCACGGGCGGATGGTCGAGGTGATTTTCGCGCACGGAGGCACGCTGGACAAGTTCATCGGGGACGGCCTTTTGGCCTGGTTCGGCGCCCCGGTGGCGCAGGCCGACCACGCCACGCGCGCGGTCCGGTGCGGGTTGGCGATGATCGACGCGCTGGCCGGGCTCAACGCGGAGCGGGTCGGGGCCGGGCTGCCGCCGTTGCGGATGGGGATCGGCGTGCACACCGGGCCGGTGGTGGTGGGCGACATCGGCTCGGACCGTCGCCGGGAGTACACGGCGGTCGGGGACACCGTCAACTTCGCCTCGCGGATGGAGGGGCTCACCAAGGAGCACGGCGTGGTGCTGCTCTGCAGCGAAGCCACCTGCGCCGCGGCGCCCGGGGAGTGGACGTGGGCGGAGATGCCCGCGGTGCCGGTGCGGGGACGCAGCGCGCCCGTCGTGACCTACGTGCCCGAGGCGTCGCCGGGCGCCTTAGGGGAGCGCGTGTAGCCGGGCGATGCGGGTGTGCTCTTCCCAGGCCGCCCAGCCGCTGGTGTAGCGGGCATCCCCGGCGGCGTTCGACGCGGGGCACACGCGGCGGGGCTCGACGCGGATGCCCGGGAACACCTCGGCGAGCGCGTCGACGAGCTGCTTGAAGGAGCGCGCGGTGGAGGTGGGATCGTTGCCGGGGAAGCCCTCGAAGGCGGTGACGGTGGGGGTGATGCGCAGGATCCCGCTCGGTGCGTGCAGGTCGAGGACCGACACCCGCTGGATGGCCGCGACCGGGTCGGCCGCGTAGCCCTGGCGTAGCCAGCGACTGGGCTCGCTCCCGCTCCGCCCGGCCTTCACCTCCACCTCGCCGGTGACCGCCAACGAGACGCCGGACACCTGCACCGCGTCCCCCGGGGGGCGTTGGGAAGGGTCGATGCCCTCCTCCCACAGCGGCAGGTCGACGACGCGCCACCGCCCGTCGGGGTCGCGCCCCACCACCGCCAGCGCGGCGGGGATCTCGAAGAGCGCGGCGCGTGCCACCACGCTGGCGCGGATGGGGAGGGTGGCGTTCACGGCCGCCGCGCGACGCGCGAGCGGGTCGGGCTCGGCGCCGCGAAGCGCGATGTGGATGTACCGGACCGCGGCCGCCGCGCGGGCCGTGGCGGCGTCGACCTCGAGCGCGCGGGCGAGCGCGGCGCCCTGTTCGGGGTCTCCGACCCCGTCGATGACCAGCGCGTAGGGGTGGCGGATGGGCGGGAGCACCACCGCGCGCGGGGCGGGTGGGCCGGCGAGGCCGCGTGCCTGTCGGACCCACGCCTCGACCTCGGAGAGCGCCCGGTCCAGGGCGATGGGGTCGTCGGCGTGGGCGGCGGCGTCGCGGGCGGCGGCCTCGAGGTGCACCAGGACGGTGGGGAGGGTGGATGCGTCCAGGTCGGTCCCGGGCGGGGTGAGCGCGGGCGCGGCGGGCGCGTCGTCGCGCGCGGTCGACGGTGGGCGTGGCGGCGTGGTCTGAGCCGCCTCCGCCGCCGGCGGACGGGCGTCCTGCAGCGCCTTCCGCACCGCGTCCGTCGAGCCCCCGCGCATCGCGTCCCGGATGAGCGCGTCGAGGTTGTCGGGTACCGCCTTGGGGGGCGGCGGCGGGCCGGGGTTGGGCATCTTCGCGCCGCAGTACAGGCACGACACCCGCCAGGACACGTTCGGACGGCCACAGCTCGGGCAGGGTTCGGTGCTGGTGGTCATCGTGGGCCGTCGCCGAGGCGGTTCACGAAGCGGTGCAGGTCGTCGGGGTCGATGAACGCCAGGTAGAGCAGCCACATGGTCAGCGAGAAGGTGCTCACCGGCAGGGTCATGTAGAGGATGCCGTGGAAGATGATCCCCAACGGGATGAGGACCGGGCGGGCCCTCCGCATCCAGAGGCCGGCGCCGAGGCTGAACTCCAGGATCACGGTGCTGATGGCCAGGGCCTGGCAGACCGCCGGGAACCACGACCAGGTGGGGTAGTCGCTCCCGAAGTACAGGGTCATCGCGTGGTGTTGCAGCCGCTGGCCGCTCAGGAATGCGCCCGAGCACTTGTCCGAGGCGGAGGCGAGGTACACCACCGAGACCTGCAGGGCGATGAGGCGTTGGCCCCACAGGGGCCCTCGTTCGGGCGGGGCGGGGAGCCCCCGGGCCTCGGCGCGTCGCACCGCCCACCACCGGTCGACGGACCACGATCGGCCGCACGGCGTCAGGGCGAGCAGCGCCGTGGCGAGGCACAAGAGCCCGGTGTGGTGATGGGTGTAGGGCTCCACGCCCTCGTGAAAGCCGAGCCAGTAGTAGACCAGGAGCTGGGTCACCCCGGCGGCGACCGCGGCCAGGGGGGTGGCGATGCCGAAGAACAGGCAGGTGGTCGACAGGTAGAAGGCCCCCGCGAGCAACTGCTGATCGGTGGGTTTGTTCAGAAAGAACAGGAAGTCGCCGCCCCACTTCGTCCACAGCAGCGCGACCAGCCCGAGGCGGATCAGGGCGAGGCCGCGGGTGGAGCCCTCGGCCAGCACGAGGAACCCGAAGAGCCGGCGAGCCCCGATCAACGCGCCGTGCACAGGTTCTCCTCAGCCTTGCTCATCGTCCGCCAGCCGTCCTTGGTGGCGCACCGGACCCGCGTCCGGAGATCCGTGCCCTCCGGGAGCTTCCGGCACAGCTTCTTGCCCACCGCCTTCGCCGCCGCGAGGTCCTTCATCTTCTTGATGCTGCCCGGGGCGTCGGCCTTCGTGTCGTACCCGAGCACCGCGTAGCGATCGACCGGCGTGCGCGCCCCGTCGGCGGCGACCTCGACGTAGCGCACGTCGCACACGTCGGTGCCGTAGCCGGAGAACATCACCCACTGGAAGAGGACCTGGGACCGCCGATCGAGCCCCTGCTTCCACATCGGCCCACCGATGATGAACCCGGCGACGGCGAGGAACGCCAGGGTGCGGGGCACGAGGATGCGCAGCGGTGGCATGACCCGTCGCTCTATCCAGGATCCGCAGGCGGGTCGGGGCGGGTGGGCCGGGGAGCGGGTGCCGGTCGGGCCGACGCGGCCGTCTCCCGATCGAGGGCGATGGTGGCGGCGGCGAGTCCCGCGAGGCCGAGGTCGAGATCGGCCGTGAGCGCGGAGGTGCGCCTTCGGGCCCGCCAGCGCGCGAAGGGGGAGCGCCCCTCGTCGCCGGCGCAGGTCCAGGTCACGGCGTGCCCCTCCGCTCCGTCGGCCACCCAGTCGATGCGGCAGTCCATCGCGCCAGCGGCGTCCGTGGCCCGCCACGCGACGCCGCCGAGCGGATCGGCCGCGGTGATCTGGATCGTGGTCGTGCCCAGCCGGGGGCCGGTCCACGCCGCCGTCGCCGACTTACCCATCAGCGCGCCCCCGAAGGTGCGGGTCAATCCGGGGTCGACGCGGCTGTTCCACGGTGTCCAGTCGTCCCACCGGCGGAGGTCGGCGGTGACCCGGTACAGGCTGAGTGCGGATCCTTGGACGTGCGAGCCGCGGGACACCTGCCACGCCGAGGGCACAACCCAGAACGCCGCCAGGATGGCGGCCGCGCCGACCACCAGCGCCCGAAGCGCGTACACTCGGAGGGCTGAGCGGGGGGACATCGACATCCGCGGATGATGCCACCGATCCCGCCCGTCGACGGGTGCCGCTGGCGGACTTATCCCTTCTGAGCATGGAGACCGTCGCTTCCGCCCTCGCTGGCCTGGCGCGCGCGCCGCGCGCGGAGCGGTGGTGCCTGCACCTCCACAGCGGGTGGTCCTCCTCCGCGAAGATCCGCACGTACGTGCTGTTCGCGCCGGCCACCCCCGCCGCGGCGCGGGTCGTGCTCCAGCGCCTCCACAACGCCATCCTGCTGACCGGCCCGGCGGCCGTGAGCGTCGAGTCGCCGCTCGCCACCGATCGCCTCGATCCCCTCGTGGCGCCCTACCGGACCATCCACAAGGTCCCCATCTCGATCGACGGAGCGGTGCCGCACGGCCGGGCCGAGACCTTCGATCTGCCCAGCTCCGACGCGCCGACCCTGATCGCGCCGGGCCCAGGTCTCCCGTGTGGTCTGGACATCGGCGGGACGGCGATGAAGGCGTGCGTCCTGGACGGGCGGGTGGTGCTGCGTACCGCCTCGGCGCCGACCTGGCCGGACGGCGCAAACGGGGTGGACTCGTTGATCGCGCGGGCGCGGCTGTTGATCGAGCAGGTGGCCGCGGGCTCGCCCGTGGGATCCCTGGGGATCGGGCTCGCCGCGCCGATGGCGGTGGGCGGACAGGTCGTGGAGCTCTCGACGGTGCTGCGCGCGCGCGTCGGCGATCGTCGGGCGTTCGATGGGTTCGCGGAGCGGGTGGCGGCTGGTCTCGTCGACGGTCCGGTGTCGATGTTCAATGATCTCGCGAATCTGGGTAGATACCTCTCGGCCGAAGGTTCAAGGCGCATGGTGCGCCTCCAGATCGGCACCAGCTTCGGCGGGTGCTGGATCGACGCCAACGGGGACGTGTCCGCGGTGGAGATGGGTCGGCTCGTGGTCGACGCGGGGCCGGAGGCCGCCCCGCATCCGTACCTGCCGCTCACCGGGGCCATGCGCGCGTACCTGTCCAACACCGGGGTGGCGCGCGCCTTGGAGCCGCTGGTCGGGTACGGCGTGGATCCGCGGACGGCCGGTCACCTGCTGCGCGGGCTGCTCGACGCCGGAGACCCGGCGGCCGAGACCACCCTGGCGTGGATGGCGGAGACCCTGGTGGGGGTCATCGGCGAGGTTCACGCGGTGCTCCCCGGCGTCACCCGGGTCGAGCTCGGTGGTTCGATGCTCCAGGGGCCGACGGGTCGGCGCATCGAGGCGCTCGCTCAGCCGTTCGCCGCGGTGCCCCTCACGGTCTCGGCGAAGCCGGGTCACGATGGCGCCGTCGCCGCGGCCTGGGCCCCGCGCGTGGCCGCATCCCTGAAGGGCCTCAAGCGGGTGGGGTAGCCGCCGCGGGCGGAGGGCGGTAGCTGGGTGCGTGCGCGTCTACCGCTGGGACCTCGACAAGACCTATCTGCACACCGACTTCGAGTCGGTGCGCGGCCTGATGCGGTCGGCGGTCGAGTCGGCGCGTGACAAGCGGGCGGTGGCCGGCGCCCCCACCCTGTTGCGGGAGCTGGCGCGGGAGCGTCCCGGCTGGCGGCCCCGGGTGATGCTGTTGTCGGGCTCGCCGACCCAGATGCGCGGGGTGCTCGAGGCGAAGCTCCGGATGGACGGCATCCGCTTCGATCAGTTCATCCTCAAGGACAACCTCGCCAACCTCCGGCGGGGCCGACTTCGAGCGATGCGCGACCAATTCGGGTACAAGTTGCCGCATCTCCTCCTGGATCGGGTCGGAGTCGGGGCGGTGGTGCGGGAGACCTGCTTCGGCGACGACGCCGAGGCCGACGCCATCGTGTACTCGGTGTACGCCGACGCCGTCGCGGGTCGGATCGCCTCCGCCGAGCTCTCTCGGGTGCTGGAAGCCGCCGGGGCCTACCCGAACTCCATCGTGGAGGCGTTGTCGACCCTCAAGCAGATCGTCCGGGCCGAAGCCGTCGAGCGGATCTTCATCCGGCTGGATCGAGGCGAGGACCGCCGGGACTTCACGCCGCTCGGCACCCGGGTGATCCCGGTGCGGACGTGGTTCGAGGCGGCGTTGGTGTTGTGCGGCAGCGGAGAGCTGGACGGGGAGGCCTTCGCGCGGGTCTACGCGGCCTCGCGGCTGGGGGAGGGGGACGCCAAGGAGGGGGTCCGCCGCATGCTCGAGCGGGGTGCGGTCAACATGGACGTGGCCCGCCGCGTCCTGGCGTTGGTCGACGACCCGGGGCTCACCGCGGCCACCGCCTTGTTGCACGAGGGGGACTGGGCCTACCGGCCGCCGGCGCCGGCGCCGGGGATGGACTACCTCGAGCTCGTGCGCGGGTTCAAGCGGCGGTGAGGGCCCGTCCGGAGCTGAGCGGCGCGGGTCAGGTCCGGCCGCGTCCGTGCCAGCGCATACGCCCGCGCTGCACCGGCCATTGGGAAGCGTGCCAGGCGGCGCCGGCGGCGCGTCGCAGCCCGGGGCGGGACAACTCGGGTCGGAACTGCATCAGGGCGTGTTCGGCGCGGAGGACGGCGCGCGCCGCGTCATAGAACGCCTGGGGGTAGTCGGCGTCGAAGAGGAGGCGGTTCTCCATGGACGCCTGCCAGTTGGTGGCGCTCAGCCGGTGCTGCATCCGTTCGTGGAACACCGTCCCGGGGAGCGGGTAGCTGACCGAGATGCCGATCTCCTCTGGCTGCAGGTCGCGGATCATCCCGATGGTGCGGTCCACGTCGGCGGCGGTCTCGCCCGGATAGCCCAATTGAAGGAAGAAGCCCCGCCGGATCCCGGCGTCCCGCAGCAGCCCGGAGGCGCGGCGGATCTCCTCCACCGAGGCGTCCTTGTCCATGGCGTTCAGGACGGCGTCGCTCCCGCTCTCGGCGCCGAGCCAGACCTCCACACAGCCGGCGGCGCGCAGGTCGGCGACGTAGGC
>JAYVAS010000469.1:0-2623 GCA_043750895.1 Pseudomonadota bacterium | reverse complement strand
CACCGACCTGGGCTACCGCATCTTTGCCCGCCTCCGCTACCTGGTTTGGGGCCGGCGGGACGCATGTCGGATTCCGAGTCCCACGGAGCGCGCGCGCTTCCTGCCTTGATAGACGATGCCGTGGCACAGGACCTCAATCGCCTCATCGACGGGCTCGACCGCGAGCGCCGCGCGCTCATCGACGAGGACGCACAGGTCCGAACCCTACCGCTCCTCGATCGCGCCGCGCTCGGAAACGCCTGGTTTCCGCTCGACCTCCTGACCGTCGAACACCGGAGTCGCCACAGGGTGAACGTCGTGCTCCGCGGGCGCGACCTGCACGACGGAATCCAACCGGGCGATCCCATCCTCCTCGCGCCCGTGGGCCGACCCGACGTGGGCATCCCCGGTCGGTGTGAAGGTCACGACGAGTCCACGCTCGAGCTGAGGCTGGACAAGGCCCCCGAAGGCGCGGGCCCGTGGGTGGTGACCCGCCGTCTCGACTTCACGGTGCTCGATTTGCAGATCGCGGCGCTGAAGCGCGCCGAATCGATGTGGAGTCCGCTCAAGAACCTCCTGCTAGGGTTCGAGCCTCCCTATCGTCCAGACCCGTTGGACCATCCGCGCCTCCGCCGGCTCGACGCCTCCCAGCGGGCGGCAGCCTCCATCGCGCTCGGTGCCCCCGAGCTAGGGCTCATCCACGGCCCGCCCGGGACCGGAAAGACCGAGACCCTGGTGGCGGTGCTCGAGGCGTTGCGGGAGCAGGGTGACCAACCGTGGGCCCTCGCGGAGTCCAACGCCGCCGTCGACCACCTCTCGCTCCGCGCCTCGGCTCAGGGGCTGGACGTGATTCGGCTCGGTGTGTCAGCCCGTATCTCCTCTCCCGCACGCCACCTCACCCTCGAGCACCGCATCCTCCACGGGGCGCGCGCCCCGGTGATACACGGCCTGATACGGGACCGTACCCGGGCCAGCGAAGCGACCATCGGCGAAGTCGATGCGGCAATCCAGGAGCAGTGGCAGGCTGCCAAGAAGGAGATCCTGGGCAGCGCCGACGTGCTCGCCATGACCCTCGGCACGCTCCACCTGCGCGGCGCCGAGCTCCCCACCCCCAAGACCGCAGTGGTGGACGAGGCATCGCAGATCTGGGAACCCGCGCTCTGGTTGGTCGCGAGCCGTGTGAAGCGCCTCATTCTCGCCGGGGACCCACACCAACTCGGCCCGGTGGTGAAGAGCCGGACCCCCATTCTGGAGCGGAGCCTCCTGTCGCGCCTCGTGGACGAGGGCTTTCAGTTTCCGATGCTGACCGAACAATATCGGATGTGTCAAGCCATCCAGGACCTGGTCAATCCGACCTACGGTGGCCGGTTGAGGGCCGCGCCCAGCGTGGTGGCCTCTCCCGAGCCCATCGCTCCGTCGCCATGGGCGGACGTGCCGGTGCGCTTCATCGACACCGCGGGACTCGGCTTCGACGAGGAGCGGAGCGGCTCGGGCTCGTTCCACAACCCGGGGGAGCTCGGGTTGGTCGAGCGGATCATCGGCGACCTCCTGCGATCCGGGCTCGCCCCGGAGCGTATCGGCATCATCACGCCGTACAGCGGCCAGCTCGCCAACATTCGCGCCTTGTTTCCCGCCATCGAATCCGGGACCGTCAACGCCTTCCAGGGTCGGGAGAAGGACGTCATCGTGCTCTCCTTCGTGCGCTCCAACGCCGAGCAGGAGCTGGGCTTCGTAGCCGACCCGAGACGTATCAACGTGTCAATCAGCCGAGCGCGCCGGCTGTTCATCGCCGTGGGAGACGCCGCGACCCTCGGGAAGTCCGAGGAGCTGCAGCGGGTGATCGACAGCATCGCCGCCGCGGGCGGCTACACCAGCGCCTGGGAGCTTCAGGACGGCTGATCGTAGCTGAGCTCGCCGTCCTCGCGCAGCGCATCGACCCAGGCCGGAACGAGGCGGGCCGTGGCGCGAAGCGGCGGCAGACGGCGAAAGGCCCGGAGCCGGGGGAGAAGGTCACCCACCGGCGTATCGCCCGCGAAACGCCCCACGGTGAGGTGCGGGAGGAAACCACCCCATCGTTCTTCGGTCCCGCCGAAGGCCGCGCGCAGGGGCCGGAGCGCCGGCGCACGGACCTCCAGGAAGGGGCACGACGCGAAGGCGTTGACCGCCCCAACCACGACGGGCACGTCGGTGCCGGCCGGCGGGTGCTGCGGGGGTGGCGACCAGCCGGCGACCCACGCCGTGACGTGCGGCGTGCCGACGGAGAACGGGACCACGTACGGCGCCAGGGCGGCCGCCACGGTGTCCCGCCGGTCCTGGATGGCGGGGTCATCGACCCGGAGCACCCATACGTGGTACCAGCGCCGACCCGCGTGCCAGGCCTCCCGTACCCCCGGGGTCGGCCCCCATGTCCGGTCGAGGCGACGAAAACGCCGCCACTGACAGGCGAAGCTCAATCGAAGCGGCGGAGCTTCATCTGGACATCGCTCGACCAGTGCGCGGCGAAGCCACGCACGCAGGTGTCGAGGTACCGGTCGTACTCGTCGAAGATCTGGTCGCCCCAGGTCTTCCGGATCGTCGCCTCGTGGAGGCGCAACCGACGGAGCCACTCCGCCGTGGTCTTGCCGTAGTCCGTCCGCAGCGTGCG
>JAYVAS010000468.1:0-5965 GCA_043750895.1 Pseudomonadota bacterium | reverse complement strand
GTCCCCGGTCGACGCTCAGGATGGGGTAGCCGGCCTCGTTGCCGCCCAGCATCACCACGATCAGGTCGGGGGACCGCAGCGCCACCTGCTCGGCGAGGCGGGCCCCGGCGTACGCGGTGAAGGACTTGGATCCGACGCCGATGACGCCCAGCGCTTCCCAGGTGATCCCGGGCGCGCCCGTCTCGAGCACCACCCCGTAGAGGGGGAAGGGGCCGCCGGCGCTCGCCAGCTCGAGCTCGGTGACGCCCGCCTCGGGGGAGAGCACCACCCGGCGGTCCTCGGTCTGCGCGGCGGTGCCGGGGACCCGGGTGAGAGGCACCCCGTCGCCGGTGACCACCAGGTCGCCGTAGCCGACGCCGGCCTGGTGCCAGATCTCGACCCGCCGCTGGGGGACTGCGGCGCCGGCGGCGTCCACCGCGTGCAGCCGCACGCTCGCGCCGGTACGGGCGATGCCGACGATGCCGCCCAGCCCGTACCGGCCGTCGGCGCCGCCGAAGAGGATGGTGCGCAGCGCCCAGTCGCCGCGCCGGGCGTTGACGATGTCGGACCGCTGGTTCCAGGTGGGGTCGAAGGCCGCGGTGACGAAGCCGGGACCGGCGTTGCCGAAGCGGGCCTGGAGCCGCGTCCGTACCGTCCGGGCGATGCCGTCCGCGGCGATGGTGGAGTCCCCGTAGTGCAGGGCGCGCGCGACCCCGCCCGTGGAGGCGGCCCGCAGCGCCGTGTACCAGTGGGCGAGTCCGGCGTGGCCGGGGTCTTCGATCTCCGTCGCCAACCCCCAGGTGCGGGCGGCGGCGAAGGGGGTCAGGAACAGGGCCAGGGCGAGCAGCAGGACGCGGGGCATGCTCATTCCACGTAGCCCAGGGCGCGGAGCGCCTCGACGTTGAGGACCGGTGCGTCCACCGCCGCGGCCTCCGGGTGTGCCGCCAGCCAGGCCTCACTGGCACCCCGGAGCGCGGGGACCCAGGGGGCGTCGGGGACGGGCCGGACCTGTCCGGGATCGCTGCCCCGGTCGTAGGCCTCCTCGGACTGGTCGGAACCCCGGATCAGCGTGTTCTGGTCGAGGTAGAACGCGCGTCGGATCCGGTCGAAGCGCCCGCCGTAACGTTGGTTGTCCCGCTCGCGACGGCGGGTGTAGTACAGCTCCGCCACCTGCATCGGGTCGCCGTCCACCAGGTACGGGCTGCCCAGGGGCGGGAGGCCGGCGGCGGCGAGGATGTGGCGGGCCACGTCGGTGTGTTGCACGGGCTCCGACGCCCGACCGGGGACCACGCCCGGGCCGCGGTGCAGGTAGGGCACGTGGAGGGCGGTGTCGTAGACGTCCTTGCTGTGCTCGACCAGGAAGTGCTCGCCCAGGTACTCGCCGTGGTCGGAGAGGATGAACACGTGGTCCTCGGGGCCGACGCCGACGCCCCGTAGCCCGTCGAGCAGGCGGCCCAGCTCGGCGTCGAGGAACCGCAGTTCGGCGTCGTAGGCCTCGATCCAGGACGCCTGCGTGGCCGGGTCGAGCTTGCGGTCGACGATGAGGTCGATCTTGAGCTCGTCCCAGCCGTCGCTGAGCGGGAGCACCCGTCGGTCGAGCCGGTCGGGCCGGGCGACGTAGCCGGCGCGCGGGATCCACGGCGTGTGGGCGTCCATGTAGTTGAGGAACAGGAGGGTGGGGGTGTCGCCACGTCGTTTCAGGTAGGTCAGGGCGAGGTCGGTGATGCGGTCGGCGGTGGGGTAGGACGTGCCCCGCGCGTCTCGCTCGATCTGGTCGCACATCCACAGGGAGAACCCCTGCGCGAGCCCCCAGCTCCGGTCGAGGAAGGCCTGGTTGGCGGCGATCCCGGCGGTCTGCCAACCGGCGTCGCGCAGCGCCCGCGCGACGGTCGGGGTGTTCGGGGCCAGGGGCGCGGCGAGGTGGTCGGGGACGCCGTGGGCGCCGTGGCTCCGGGGCCACAGCCCGGTGAACAGAGAGGCGTGGGAGGGGAGGGTCCACGACGAGGTGGCGACCATGCGCTCCCAGACGCGGGCGTCGGCCGACCAGCGGTCCAGGTTCGGCGTGGTGGCCCCGCCGTAGCCGTAGAGCCCGAGGTGGTCGGCGCGGACGGTGTCGAGGACGATGACGACGATGTCGGGCCGGTTCGGGTCCGGGTCGAAGGGTTTCGCCATCCGCGTCATCTCGCCGATGAGCTTGACCCGGTCCCGGGCATGCGCGGCCTCGTCGTTGACCCACGCCACCAGGGTCTGATCGGGGCCGGCGCAGGCGAGCAGGAAATGCACGTCTCCCATGTAGTGGCTACGATCCCGTGTGCAACCTCCTCCAGGCCGTCGTTTCCTCGACACGGCGGTCAAGCCCCTGCATCTGCTCCCGCCGGGGGTGGGTGCGATCGCCGCGGGGGGCCTCCTGGTCGCCGGTCTGGCCCCCTTCGCGATCGCCGTCGGCGCGCTCTCGCTCGGCGCCTGGGGCGCGCTCGTGGCCTGGGACCTGGCGACGCCGGCGCCGATGATCCCGCCCCCGCCCCCGCCCGATCCCCTCGCCGGCATCCGGGTGCACCGTCTCCGCGCCCTGCTCGGCGCGGTGCACACCGCCGGCGACCGCGTGCTGGCGCAGATCGCGGCCCACGACGGGGCGGTGTCCCCGTCCCTCGCCGAGATCGCCGCGGAGTGTGAGGAGTTGTTGGTTGCGGCCGGGGAGGCCACCCGACGCGCCGACGGGTTGTCGGCGCTGCTCGTCGCGGTCGACGCCCAGGCCCTGGATCGGGAACACCACGAGCGGGCGCAGGCCGCCGCGCGGGCCGCCGATCCCGAGGTCGGCCGTGCTCTTCAGGCCGCGGCCGACGCGAAGGGTCGGGAGCGGGCCACCTGGCAGGAGCTGGCCCGGTTGGTGGAGCGCATCGCCGCTGAGCTGGTGGCCGCGGAGGCCTCCCTCGACGAGCTGCACGTCCGGGTGGTGCGGGTCACCCACGAGGACCCCGCCGATGCGTCGGCCGGAGGCGCCCAGGTGCGGGAGCAGGTCAAGGAGCTCGCCGGTCGGCTACACGTGCTGGAGCGGTCGGCCGCGCAAACCCTGAGGGAGATCGCATGAGTGACACGAAGTCGGGTGTGTTGAAGGGGTGCATCCTCGCGGTGTTCCTCGGCGGGGTGGTGACGGTCATCGCCGCCTCCGTGCTGTGGACGCTTCGACCCGCTCCGACGCCCGATCAGATGCCGAGCGCCGGTCCCGCGGGCCCGACCGGCTCCCGGGCCGTGGACGCTCCCCCGCCCGGGACGGCCGCCCTGCCGCCCCCCGTCCCCGCCGGGGCCGCCGTCGCCCGTGTGAAACAGCGCGGCCGGCTCGTGGTGGCCATGGACACCGGCGAGCCGCCGATGTCGGGCACCCCGCCGATGTTCTTCGTGGACTCCCAGGGAGGCCGGGACGGCTTCGACTATGCGCTCAGCCGGCGGATCGCGGACGCGGTGGGGGTCCCCGAGGTGGAGATGGTGCACGCGCGCTACTCCGAGCTCGCCAGCGTGCTCGCCGACAGCAGCCCGAAGGTCGACCTCCTCATCTCCGGGTACTCCCCGACCGACGAGGCCGGCATCGCCTGGTCCACGCCCTACCTGGAGTACGGCCTCTGCCTGGTGGTGACCGCCTCCTCGTCGGTGCGCACCACGCAGGATCTCACCGGGAAGAAGGTCGGGATCTTCGACGACGACAGCGCCGCCGAGGAGGTCCAGAAGCTGGTCAAGGGCTACACCGAGCTGGTCCGGATGGAGGACGGCTACTGGGAGGCGCTCCTGGCGGGGCGCTTCGACGGGTTCCTCTACGACTACCCGTATGCAGCCGCGGAGCTCCAGAAGTTCTACGCGGCCCATCCCGACAAGCGGGGCGCCTTCCGCATCGCCCAGTACAACCTCACCGACTCGACCTACGCGGTGGGCGTGCGCGCCGGGGACGCGGACCTGCTGGCCACCGTCAACGCGGCGATCGAGGCGTGGATGGTGAGCCCCGAGTACGGGGTCGCCGTCAAGCGGTACCTCAAGGGCGGCGAGGCCACGGCGCTGACCGAGGTAAAAGGCCGACAGTTGGTCGTGAAGGCTGGGGACACCCTGTCCGGCATCGCCCAGCGGGAGCTCGGGGCGACGACCCGTTGGCGGGAGATCTGGGACCTCAACCGGTCCCGGTTCCCCAACCCCCACCTGATCGAGGTGGGGGACACGGTGGTGCTGCCGGCGAAGTAGTGCCCGTCCGACGGATCCTTCCGACTGGACCTTCACCATCCGGGACGTCGAGGCAATCTGGTCGGGATGGAGCGGATTCTATACCTCATTTGTCGGTCCGAAGATTCGGGTTCAGCGGACCTGGATCCTTGGGCTGATTTGAACCAGTCGAGGACAAATGCGATGACTTTCCCAATGTCTCGGGTGCTAAAGGCGCTTTCGTTCGTGTTGATCCTTGGAGGGTGCGGGGTGACGCAGGACATGGACCTCGCCGGATGTGTCGTGACGAGTGAGACCGAGGTCTCGTTCGACGGGGTTGACCTCGGGTTCTCCTCGGACGAACTCATGGCTGGACTTGGCGAACGGAGGTGGACCGCGACCTGGGTGGCGCCGGCGGACTCGAGCGATGAAGTGTTCGGTGAGCTCTACACCGGCTCCACCATCGCTTCCCTGCTCATCACGACGACCTACGGGGATGGCGCGCCGCGCCTTGTCACCTACGAAGAGGGTGTCGATTGTGAGGACTCGGGGCCGGTGCTCGTCGTTCCGGCGCTCACCTGGATCACCGACCCCGACGGCACCCTCGTCGCAGAAGGCGCAGGCGAGGTGTGGGCTCGCTCCACCGAGGACGATGGCGTTCGGTTCGTCTTTGGGCGCATCCTCCTTTCGACCGTCCCCAGCGACATCCTCGCTGAGGGGTCGCGTAGAACGCCGTCCTACGCCGAGGCGGACCGGGTGTTCGTGCTGAGCGGTGGGTCCTTGCTCTCGGAGATGCAGCTTTCCCTCTCGGTCGCCTCCTCGAACGCGACCACTGCCTTGGCGATGGCGGAGCTGACGCCCGGCGGAGGCTGAGCGCGCTCGTTCGGGCTGGCCGGGATCGCCGCCTACCTCGCCGAAATCTGCCTGACCCGCTCGTTGAACGCGTCCAAGAGGTCGGGGAGCCCTGTTGCGCTCGACGGGGCCGCCGGCGCCTCCCCGCGGGGGCGATGACCGGGGGTCTGCGCACCAGCGTAGACAGGGCCGGGGGCGGAGCTGCGCGACCACCCCACTTCTTCACCACGATCGCCGCGTGTTTCGCGCCCCGCGGGCGTGCCCAGCCACCACGTCCATCACGAAGTGGACGAGGTGGTCCTCGGGGAGCCAGTCCCTCGGCGAGGGAGGCAGGAGGTACGCCTGTTCGGGGGTCCAGCTGCGGTACTGCTTTCGGGCCATGTCCGTAGTCGATCACATGCGGTATAGGCTGTCAATTCCCGATTCAGCGCGTCTTTCTCCCACGACTCATCCGCCTGGTTCCTCAGCTTCTGCCGTCGCACGGGGGGCGGCAGGACGCGCTGTCGCTCCGCCGACCCGCAGTGGCGGCGCGCGCACATCGCTGGCACCCACGCACCCAGCGCCCCTTCGGTAGGGCTGGCGTACGTCGCGGCCCCCGGAAGGCCACCACGGAGGGCACGGAGGACACGGAGAGGGGAGGAGCAGAGTGTGCGGTGAACGCACGGATCGACGTGTTGGATACAGAATTGCCGTCCATCGGGCGCTGGGACCCGGCCTGCTGGAGTCCACGTACGAGGCGTGCCTCGCGTTCGAACTCGTGGATCGCGGCATGGCCATCGTCCGGCAGGCTGCCCAGCGCCGCCAGGGGGGGCCTCGACGGTCGGTCCCCGCTGGGCGTTTACGAACGACAGGCTTCTAGTCCGGCGCCGTCACCCGCACGACCTCTTCCAGCGAGGTCATCCCTTCCCGGAACTTCGACAGCGCCGACATCCGCAGGGTCTTCATCCCCTGG
>JAYVAS010000467.1:0-3603 GCA_043750895.1 Pseudomonadota bacterium | reverse complement strand
GCGCGCTCCGTCTCCTCGCTCACCCGACGAAACGTCTCGATGTGGGCCCGCTCCTGCGCGCTCTCCAGGTCGAGGGTGTCACACACCAGGCGGAAATCCTCCACCGCATAGAGCCCGGCGGCGCTGGTCTGGTTGAAGAAGATGTGGCGATCTCCGCCGACACGATCTGGGAGTAGTACGCCACCCAATAGAGTTGGTTGAGGATCAGCCGTTGCCGCTCGGTGCTACCCTCCCAAATCGGCGTGCCGTACAAGAGGGAGAAGCGCTCGGGGTTCCAGTAGGTGTCCCGGTGGTCCTCGTACCGGAAGGCACGGCCTCCGGCGTCCATGAGCGCCGTCTGATCCTGCTCCTTGTTCCGCCGGAAGTTCACCTCGAGCTTTCGCACGGTGCGCGGATCGGCGTCCAGAGAAGATGGGGTCGACAGGGCTGGGGAGCTCAACATGCCTCCGACGGGAGCGGGGTGAAACAACCGCGGGCCTCGAGGGCGGCCACGGTGTCGGACAAGCCGGCGCGGAGGAGCAGGCTACGGAGCAAGCCGAGCCGCTCCAGGGCGTGCGCTTCGCCACCCAGGTCATGGAAAATACCGGTCCGGCGGGCACGGTCGAAGGGGCCCAACTGGTGTTCGAGCGCCGCGACGACCGACTGGGGGCCGGCGGCGACCATCCCCAACAACGCCGCCAGGGTGTCCAGGCCCGCCGGCGAGAGACCGTCCACGAGCACCAGCCCACCGCCGTGGTGCCGTGCTTCGTCGCGGAGGATCGAGCGAAACACCGCCGCGAGCGCCGGGTCGTGGCAGGTTTCGGCGAGGCCACGGTAGTGCGCCAACCCCCACCCCTCCAGGACCACCTGCACCAGCACCACCAGGTCGGCGCGGGTGCCCGTCTCGATGAGGTCGGCCAGGAGGTCCAGGAACGCCCCTTCGGGCCGCGGGGCCACCACCCAGGGCAGGAGCGCGGCGTAGTGGCGCGCCTCGTCCCCGGCGAAGGTGGCGTAGAGGACCCGCTCGTCCACCGTCTCGGCGAGGAGGATCATGCGCGCGGTGAAGGCCAGGCCGGCCCGCTCGATGTAGAGGGCTTCCTGAAGCGTCTCCTGGCAGATCTGCCAAAGCACCGCCGCCTGCGCGGCCTCGGGCGCCTCGCGCCACACTTCTACCCTCTCGAGCCCAAACCGGGCGGGCGCCCATGGCACCGCCCCGATCGCGGCCGGCCGGTCCCGACCCAGGGCGGCGTCGAGGACGCCGTGGAGGCGGTGGTCGGCGCGCAGGGCGGGCAGCGCGAGCCCGGTGTCGACCCGAACGTGGCGGTTCATCCTGTCGTCCCCACCGGAAGCAACCGCCGGAAGGCCGGCCGCAGGAGGAGGAAGCGCAGCCACTCGGGCACGAGGCGATCGTACCAACGCTGCACCCGCGCCAACCCCACCGGGTGACGCAGCGTCCGGCTCCGGGACTCGGCGAGGTGGGCGGTCAGTCGGGCGACACGGTCGGGCCCCGCCGCGCCGGGACGACCGACGATGCGCGCGCGCAGGCGGTGGTAGGCGGCGGTCTGGCCGGCGTAGGCGGGGGTGGCGCCGCGGCCCCATTGGATGTTGGCGCCGAACGCGGTGCGGTGCCCGCCCGGCTCGACCAGGTACACCCGCACCCCGTGGGGATCGAGCTCGAACGCGAGCGCCTCGGCCCAGCCCTCCAGGGCGAACTTGGACGCGCAGTAGGCCGACGAGAGCGGGAAGGTCATCCAGCCCATCACCGAGGAGATGTTCACCACGCTCCCCTGCGAAGCCCGCAGCAGGGGCAACAGCCGGGCCGTCAGCAAGACGACCGCGGTGAAGTTGGTCTCCATCTGCGCGCGCAGCTGGTCCTCGTCCAGGTCCTCGACCGCCCCGAACAGCGCATACCCGGCGTTGTTGACGAGACAATCCAGCCGGTCCAGATCGGGGAGCGAGCGATCGGCGGGGGCCGTGACGTCCAGCTTGCGCACGGTGAGGTGCGGATGGGGCGCGAGGTCCACCCGACGGGGGTCGCGGGCGGTCGCGATCACCTCCCAGCCGCGGGCGAGGAACTTCGAGGCCATCGCGCGACCAAACCCCGAGGAGCACCCGGTGATCAGGACCCGCTTCACGCGGGCTCCGGGGTCGCGGCGCGCGGGTGGCGCCGCCGCCAGGCCTTGAGCACGTAGTGCACGGGGAGCAGCCAGGGCATGGCTGCGAGGCACACCAGCTCCGATCCCTCCCGCCAGGTCGGGTTGAGGCGCTCGAACAAGGCCACCCGCGGGTTCCCCGCCGCCAGCGCCGGCGTGACGTCGGCGATCCCCTGCTTGAGCTGGCCCCGGGACCGATCGAACACCACGAGTCCGCGCGCGGGGTCGAAATGGTCCCCGAACAGGCGCGCGGCGAACGCGTCCCGCACCGCGAGGCGATCGCCGGGCGGCGGTCCGTCCACGGTCGGATAGTGCTCGGGGAAGTTGTTCGCCATGAGCAGATAGGTCTTGTAGCCCTTGGAGATGAGGATCCACCAGTAGGGGCGAAAGAGGTGACGCACCCTCCGTTTCACGAGGTGCCACAGAAACACCCGGCCCAGAACCCGCGTTCCCCACCAGGCGCGGTCGACGACGGTGTCACCGCTGTACATCCCCACGTGGACCCGCCCCCCCACCTCCACCTGGACCTCCTTGAGCGTGGAGAACCCGACGATCCCGTCGTGGTAGAGCAGGATCGCCTCGTCCTTGGCGCGGAAGTCGCCCGCGAACGCCTCGAAGCTGGTGTTGTCGTAGTAGCGCTCGAAGATCGTGTACATCTCGCGCAGCTCCGAGTCGGACACCGACCCCACGGGTACTACCCGGGCGTTCAAGTGCCCCACGCAGCCCCCTCGGCGGCGTCGGCGGCGATCGGCTCCCAGGATCCGTAACGAACGGCGGGCTGGGCCTCGAAATGGCGGATGAACCCCACGATCGCCTGGTCCGCCTTGATGGGCGTGCGCAGGTCGAAGCGGATGGTCTGGAACACCCGGGTGTCCCCGGTGGCGAAGTATTCGCCCACCACGCCGGTCAGGCCGAGCAGGATCCGGTTGGTCAACCAACCAATCACACCCGAGCGATGGCGGGTCATCAGGACGGTCTGCCCCTCCGTCTTTCCGGACTCTCCGAGACGGAGCGCGAACAGGATGTAGAAATGCAGGAAGTCGGGGCCGAGGGTCACCGTGCCGGTGCTGCCGTACCAGTAGCACATCGCGTAGGTGAGCGGACCACGGTAGAACCGGGCGATGAACCTGGTCAGTAACGACCGTTCCTCGACCTTGGAGGTGTTGGCGAAGACCACGGTGTGATCGGAGAGCACCGTGCGCTCCATCCGGAGCTGGACCGGCAGGTCGTGCACCGAGTTGAAGTGCTGGGCGTCGATGGCGTTGACCATCACGACATTGGGGTGGCAGTTCTTCTCGAAGCCCTTGGCCACGCGGGCGTCCACGGCGACGTCCGCGAGCTCGGGCGCGTGGGGGAGCGGCGTCCGGGCGGCGGCACCCGTCCACACCCAGATCAACCCGAGGCCTTCGGCCGTGGGCCAGGCGCGCACCTGGGCCGGCACCGGCCGCTCCTGACAGGGGATGTCGACACA